>NZ_JBEUTW010000021.1:0-9461 GCF_040492675.1 Bacillus sp. AP50 | reverse complement strand
CATTAATACTGTACGATACATAGTATAAAACACATACTGTATGACATATAGTAATGGAAATGAGGTGAGTGAATGGATACTTTATTAAATTCGTTAATTACTGAGTTAAGAAGAGGGACATTAACGTTAGCTGTTTTAAGTCAATTAAGAACGCCGCAGTACGGATATTCACTTGTCCAGTTATTAGAGCAATCAGGGGTTACAATTGATCAAAGTACTTTATATCCACTACTTCGCCGATTAGAAAAGCAGGAATTAGTGACGAGTAGTTGGGATAAAACGGAGAGTAGACCTCGTAAGTATTATGTTTTAAGTGATTATGGATTAGAAATATTTTTGCAGTTGAAAAAAGAATGGATAAAGGATTCGAAAGAACTTTATAACTTATTAAAGGAGGAGGAAGAGAATGAATTTAATTGATCTCTATATCCAAGAGGTTGCGAAGAGATTACCTGAAAAAAATCGTGAAGATATTACACTTGAACTAAGGTCAACTATAGATGATATGTTACCTGAAGATTATAATGAGAAAGATGTAAAGAGCGTTCTCGAAAAATTGGGGAGTCCGGTTTCATTGGCTAATGGTTATTTGGATAGACCGATGCATTTAATTGGACCACGTTATTTTGATGTATATACAACGTTGTTAAAAATGATTATACCAATCGCAGCTGTCATTGCACTCATATCAATGGTTGCAGAAAATTTTATAGGCTATAGTGGTGATCAAGCGGTATTAAATGTTATTTTACAATTGATAGGTAAAGGCATTGGGGAAATTTTTGAAGTGGGCCTCCATGTATTTTTCTGGTTGACAGTTGTGTTTGTTATTTTAGAAAGAACAGATAAAGACAAAGGTATCGAGCCGTTGACGACAAGTTTAAAAAAATGGACACCAGATGATTTGAAAAACATCTCGTATATCCCAAAGAAAAAAGCAATCTCGAAGTTTGAAGTTTTTGGAGGTTTAATGTGGACAGCAGTTTGGGCTACACTTTACTTTTATGCGAATTATCTTGTTGGCGTATATAACGGTACGGCAAATGGACTGAAGTTTGTCTCGCCAACTTTTAATCAAGATGTTTTATTGCAGTACTGGCCAATCGTTGTAATTATGATCGTTTTTGAAATATGTATATCCCTTTATAAATTAGTGCAGGGACAATGGACGCAAAGATTGGCGATTGGGAATGCTATTCTTCAAATAGCTGGGACGATAGTATTCATTGTAATTGTAGTAAATCCACATGTATTTAACGCAGGGTTTATTACGTATTTGGCAAATGCATTTACTATTTCCTCAGAGGAGTTTAAAACGTGGCTCATTGGGGGAGGAATTTTCTTCTACATGTTATCTGCTGCAATAAATATATTTGATGGTTTCCGAAAAGCTAGTATTCGTATGTAGATAAAAATCGGAAATTTCGATAAAATAAAACTATTAAAAAGATAGTAAAATAAGGTGAACATGATGAAAGGAAGAAAATAATGATAAGGGAAGCAACGAAAAAAGATTTAGCATACATTTTAGATATTTATAACGATGCGATACTTTATACAACAGCTGTATATGCGTATAAACCTGTAACCCTTGAAAATAGAATAGATTGGTATGAACAAAAAAAGGCTGAAGAGTATCCAATTATCGTATATGAATTAGATAATAAAGTAGTAGGATTTGCGACATTCGGCCCATTTAGAGCGTGGCCTGCTTATAAATATTCAGTTGAACATTCTGTGTATGTAGATAAGGCATATAGAAAAAATGGCATTGGGTCTTCATTAATGAAAGAATTAATCAAAATTGCAAAGGAAAGAGAGTATATGACTTTAATTGCTGGAATTGATGCAGAGAATGAGAAAAGTATTGCCTTGCATCAAAACTATGGATTTGTTCATGCAGGAACAATAAAAAAAGCTGGTTATAAGTTTAATAAATGGCTAGATTTAGCTTTTTATCAGCTGGAACTTAACGGTCCTGAAAATCCTATAGAAGAATAAATATTTTTCGGTAGCAAGAAAAAATTCATGCTACCTTTTTCTTATTTTAATAGCTAATGAAAAGGTTTTTTACATTCAATGTTGAAATATTAGAAGTTAATATAACGATATAAAAAGAGGGATAGAAATGGAAACTGTTATAAATAAAATAAAAGAGGTACAATCTAATTATGTGGGAATGGCAATTTATTCTACAAAAAATAATCGTATAGTTGCTTCGTATAATAGTGAATTAAATATTCCGTTAGCATCAGCAGCAAAATTAGTCATTGGATTTGTAGTAACGCAAATGGTGAAGGAAAATAAACATAATTGGAATGATATACTTCATTACATTAAATTTAATCCACATGAAGATAGTGCGCAGTTATATCCGCATTTACAAGGAAGAACTTCTTTAACACTTAGTCAAGCGGTAGAGGTAATGATTGCTTGTCATGATAGTTACGTTGCACAGTCAGTTGTAATGCACTGTGGTGGATGGGATGCTGTGAAAATGTACGCACAAACGTACTTTTCAAAAATTCATATACAAGAGAATGCTAGAGATGAGAAAAATGTTGGAGAATTAAGTGAAGTTCTTGCCCTTTTCATACAAACCTTTCAAGGTTATAAATCAGAACCAGAATTATGGGAACCAATTATTAGCGGCATGGTAAGACAGCAAGGAGAGTATGAAGAAATTCCATATTATCATATAACTCATATGACAGGTGGATTACTCACAGCTACAATAAATATTGGTATAATAGGAATGTTTAACGAATTTCCACTTCTTTATGTGATTGGGGGAAAAGATTTACCGAATCGCCGTGAAAATAAAGAGGTAGATGAAGCTTTTGCAGTAGTTTTAAAGTACATATACAAAGAATATAGTGAAAGCATGCTAGGAGTGAGCGATTGAAAAGAAACTTAAAGACTTTAACAATCATTATTTTAATTTTAACGATTATTGCTCTTGAAGTTGGAATCGCCCTATATGATCACAATTTGTCATTAGATACAATTTACTTTGCAGCGATCCTTATTTGTATTGTATTGCTTTTTGGCACACGTGTTTCTGAAGAGAAAGAAAGTACATCGAAACGAGGGCGAAGAAAAATAGCTGTTATATTTTGGCCATCTATTTTATTGTCTATCGCTTGTTTTGCAGTTATAAATTACATAAGGGTAGGCTATGTCTCTGTACCAGGGATAATTGGCTTTTCATGCTTTGTTACATATGGTGGATTCGTTTTGATTAGTATTTTAAAGGGGAAAAATAAAATGTAGCTTACTAAGTTGAAAGGAAGCAATGTATATGAAACATATAGAGAACGGTACACGTATTGAAGGAGAATACATTAAAAATAAAGTCATTCAATATAATATGTCCATCTTAACAGATGAAGTAAAACAGCCGATGGAAAAAGTAAGCCTCGTAGTAAAAAATGAAGAAGGAAAAATATTTGGTGGTGTAACAGGTACGATGTATTTTTATCATCTTCATATCGACTTTTTATGGGTTGATAAATCAGTTCGTCATGACGGTTATGGTAGTCAACTGTTACATAAAATTGAAGAAATTGCGAAGGGAAAAGGGTGCAGATTAATATTGCTAGATTCATTTAGTTTTCAAGCGCCAGAATTTTATAAAAAGCACGGTTACCGAGAGTATGGTATCGTTGAAGATCATCCAAAAGGTCATAGTCAGCACTTTTTTGAAAAGAGATTATAATAATATTATGTATACTGATTGATGGGAGAAAGCATATGTACACGTATAAATTGCAACAAGAACAACCAATCTGTGCAGAAAAAATTAAGAAGCTTTATGATTCTGTCGGTTGGTGGCCAGAAAGAAAAGAAGTCGATATTGAAAAAATGTTAAAGAATAGTATAGCCATTGGAGTATGGGAAGAAAATGAATTAGTTGGATTTGCTAGAGTCGTTTCTGATGGTGTTTTTCGAGCATACATTGAAGATGTTGTCGTACATGAGAATGTAAGAAATAAAGGTATTGGAGAGAAAATGCTTACAATATTACTTCGAGAAATATCTCATATTGATATTGTTAGTCTATTTTGCGGAGAGAAGCTAATAAAGTTTTACGGTGAGCAGCAATTTCAAGCAACGAAGCAAATTGTGATGCATCGTAATCAAACAGGGAAAGAATAAGAGGTGCCAATTAAAATGAATGCAACAAGAGCGTACTGTTTATCGAAAAGAAAAGCGACAGAAGATTCTCCAGATGGCTGGAGTGCAACATGTATGAGGCTTAATAATAAAATATTTGCGATAGTAAATCATGAAGAAGGTGAAAAGGCTGCGATTACATTGAAGTGTGATCCAGAAGTCGCATTAAGAATAAGAGAAGATTATCCAGAAACAATTATTCCAGGGTATCATATGAATAAAAAACATTGGAATACCGTTTATATTCATAAGGGTATAGAGCAGGAGCAAATTAATAAAATGATTGATTGGTCGTATGATTTAGTACTACAATCATTTTCAAAGAAAAAGCAGCAGGAGTTAATGGATTAATATGTATTAGGAGTGTGTGTAATGAAAGATTCGATTAAAGATACGTATGATAAATTAGCGAGTACATATAAAGAAAATCTAGATTTCGCAAATCCATATAACAGTTATTATGAAAGACCGGCGATGATGGAGCTTATTCCAAAGGAACTAGAAGGAAAAAAGATATTAGATGCTGGATGTGCAGCTGGATGGTATACTTCTCAATTCATAGGAAGAGGAGCAAATGTTACAGCAATTGATGTAAGTCCTGAAATGGTAAAAGCAGCAAAAGAAAATATAGGAGAAGAAGCGACGTTCCTTTGTCATGATCTGCAAGAAACATTGCCATTTGAAGATAATACGTATGATGTGATTGTAAGTTCATTAACTCTTCATTATATAGAAAATTGGAATCAAGTATTTCAAGAATTTTGTCGTGTATTGAAGCCAGGTGGAGAACTTATTTATTCTATTCATCATCCTTTTATGGATTTCACAAAGTTTCCATGTGAAAATTATTTTGAAAAACAGTTATTAATAGATACTTGGGTTAAACCGAATATTACTATTGAAGTCAAGTTTTTTAGAAGATCATTACAAGACATACTAAATGAAACTACAAATTATTTTGTATTAGAAGAGATAGTGGAACCGAAGGCAATTGAAAAAATGAAAGAAGTAAGCGAAAAATCATATCATTATTTAAATATGAATCCACATTTTCTTATCATAAAAGCAATCAATAAATAGCTAGTAAAATAACTTTGTTTTACTAGCTATTTACAGTTTTACATTACATATTAGGAGACTTTAAAATGAATACGAAACGAAATAGAGTAGTATATGCACTATTTACTATAGTTGTTATTATTTTAGGTCTTAGCTCAAGAAAGTTTGCTTTTGCACTACCACATCTATTAAATGATTATTTAGGTGATGCATTATGGGCATTAATGATTTTCACTGGCTTTGGATTTTTGTTTCCTAAAACAGAGACGAAGAAGTTGGCTTTTATTAGTTTAATGTTTTGCTACGGGATTGAAGCGAGCCAATTGTATCATGCGGAATGGATAGATAGCATTCGTGCAACGACTTTGGGGGGACTCGTGTTGGGAGACAGTTTTTTGTGGAGTGATGTAGTGGCTTATACAATTGGTGTTGGAGTGGGAATACTGTGTGAGGTTATTTTTCGGAAGAAATAAGAATTGTAAAAGGGGTATTTGTAAATGGAACAAGCACTGGAAATTGCAAAGCTTTGGTTTCGAAATGAACATGTCACAGCTACTGTAATGCAACCAAAAGTAGCGAAGGTTTTATGCAAGAATAAAGAGTACATTTTAAAGAGAACGGGATCGATAAAGCAACTTCTAGTTGAATTCGATGTTTTGAAGCAACTGTATGAAAAGGGAATTAAAGTACAGAGAGTAGTAAAGACAGAAAATGATGAACAATATGTATTATATAAAGAAAAATATTATTGCTTATATGAGTATGTTGCCGGAAGTGTTTTAGAAATAAAAGATACGAATAAGCTGGAAAGGCTAGCAAGTACAATTGGAGAAGAAATAGCTAATCTGCACAAAGCATTACATTCGGTGAATAGTGACCATGAGTTAATAAAAACAGATTTATATAAGATGGTATTTGAATGGACTATACCGATTTTAGAAAAGAATGAGCATGTTCATCGAGAAGTAATTCAAAAGATGGAGCGAATGCACGCAGCTTTCAAGGAAACGGTCCATCCATTACCGAGACAAATTATTCATCGTGATATGCATCTATCAAATGTAATCTTTAAAGATGATAAACTGGAAGGGTTTATAGATTTTGAGATTTTAGAAAATAATGTAAAAATATTTGATTTATGTTATTGCTGTACAAGTGTATTAAGCGAGCTATTTAGTGATGAAAGATTAAGAGGAAAATGGTTACATATTGTTAGCAAAGTCTTTGAAGGTTATTATAAACAAAATGATTTAACGAAAGAAGAACTAAAAGCTATTTGGTATGTTATGCTTTCAATTCAAATTATCTTTATTGCTTATTTTGTCCAGTTACCAGATTTATTAAAGTTAAATGAAGAAATGTTCTTCTGGATTTTTGCTAATAAGGAAGCTATTGAAGAAGTTATAGAATGTATCGTAAAGGTATGAAAAAAATAATATTAATTGGTTCTGGTGGTTCAGGAAAATCTACATTAGCAAGGCAGTTAGGAAATAAATTAAATATTAAGGTGCATCATCTTGATGCATTATTTTGGAAACCGAATTGGGAAGGTGTCCGAGAGAAGAACAAATAGCAGTTCAAAATAACTTAATTAAAGATGAGAAGTGGATTATTGATGGGAATTATGGCGGGACGATGGATATCAGACTGAATGCAGCTGATACAATTATCTTCCTTGATATTCATAGAACAATTTGTATTTATCGTGCGTTTAAAAGAATTGTAAAATACCGGAATAAAACAAGACCAGATATGGGCGCGGGATGTGAAGAAAGATTTGATTTGCAATTTTTTAAATGGATATGGAAATATCCTAATGCTAAACGACCTACAATTTTAAAAGGGTTAGAGCAATTGTCCGAAGAGAAAAAGGTTATTGTTTTAAAATCTCCAAATGAGGTTCGGAAATTTTTAGAGCACATATAATAATACAATGTGACACAACAATTCTTTTTGGATCTTACCGATTAGTTTAATTAAACTAATCGTTTTTTATTATGAAAAATTTAACGCTTTTTGAAAATTGTATTTTGTAATGAGTATATGACTATAAATTCATATAAAATGAACGTTTGGAGGAATAGAAAATGACTAATGATTTAATTCAAACAATCGATTCATTAATGGTAAATATTCCAGCTGGAGAGGTAGTATTAAGAGATGATCGAATAAAAAAAGAATGGCTAGTGCAAATTCAACCATTTCTTCTTGCGAAGTATGCTGTAACAATGGAACTATATGATGCTATTACAAATAGTCCATTAAATAATTTTGATAAAAATCATAAACCAGTTGTCAATATTTCATGGAACGATGCCATTGCGTTTTGTAATGTACTTTCAAAAAAAGCGGGATTAAAAGAATATTATTCTATTAGTGATGGTGGTCAAATTGTGAAATGTAATTTAGATTCAAATGGCTACCGATTACCATGTGAGGCAGAGTGGCAATATGCATGTAAAGCAAGTACAACCGGATATACATACGGGAAACTTCATGATATAGCGTGGTATAATGAAAATTCAAATGGAGAGATTCATGACGTTGGCCAAAAAGAACCGAATGCATGGGGACTTTATGATATGCTAGGGAACGTTTGGGAATGGTGTTATGATTTGTATGATGAAACAGTGTACGGATCATATCGCATTTTTCGTGGTGGTAGTTGGGCTGAAACAGCGAGAGGGTGCGGCGCTACTTGTCGTCGTCGAAGCCATCCTACATTTCATATAGATGATCTCGGTTTTAGACTCGCTAGGTCAATTTAGTAGGAACATGCTACGAACAACTAAGAAAAGAGTATGGAGAAAATCCGTACTCTTGCCAACATAGAAACGATTTAACGTAAGGAGTGTTTATTATGGCGCGTGTTTTATTTATTAACGCTGGATCAGAAGGACATATAAATCCAACTTTACAAGTTGTAGAAGAATTGATTTCTCGTGGTGAAGAGGTCGTTTATTTTTCAATAGAAGCTTTCAGGGATCGGATTGAGAAGACAGGTGCTACTGTACGAACGATTGATGATCAAAAATTTATAAAAGCGTTTCTATCTGGAGGCAGAAATTATTTACAGGAAAGAATAAACGGCCTTCTACATACAGCGGATATTGTAATATCTAGCGTTCTAGAACAAATTGAAGGTGAACATTTTGATTACATGATTCATGATTCTATGTTTGGTTGTGGCCATTTAATTGCTCAAATTCTTAAACTTCCAGCCATAAATTCATGCACATCTTTTGCGCAGGATGAAAAATCCTTTGAGCAAATGTTAGGTCATCTGTCAAAAAATATCCCAGTAGAAATTCATGATAAAATACAGAATGATTTTCAAAACTTAACGAAGGGAATTGCTGAAAAATATGGTGTTGAAATAAAATCATCGTATGAAGTTTTCTGTAATCCTGCACCTCTTACTATTGTGTATACAATTAAGGAGTTTCAGCCTTTTGGTGATACGTTTGATGAAACATATAAATTTGTAGGACCATCTATCTCTGCACAAATGAAAAACAGAGACGTTGATTTTACTTCAATTGAAGAAAAAAGTCCGATTTATATTTCATTAGGTACTGTTTTTAATGAAGCGATTGACTTTTATAAACTGTGTATGAAGGCCTTTGAGAATAGTGAGCATACAATTGTTATGTCTATTGGTAATAAAACAAAAATAAGTGATCTAGGCGAAATCCCTAAAAACTTCATTGTGAAAAACTATGTGCCTCAAACCGAACTGCTTACTTATACGAAACTATTTATTACACACGGCGGGATGAACAGTACGCATGAAGGATTATATAACGGGGTTCCGCTCGTTGTAATACCGCAAAGTGCAGATCAGCCAGCAATTGCAAAGCAAGTGGAGAGTCTTGGAGCAGGAGTTCAATTACATATGAATGAATTAACCGTGGAGAAATTGCGTGAAAGTGTGGAGTTAATTTTAAATAACCCTTCATATAAAGAGGCTGCTTTGAATTTGAAGGAATCATTCCGAACATCGGGTGGATATAAGGAAGCTGTTGATGAAATTTTTACATTTGTAGGTCAGTAATAAATATAAAGTTATACATGAAAAAAGTGTCTATATTAAATGATATAGACACTTTTCTGTTGTAGGAAGAGAAGAATTGTTTAAATGGAAAAAATGAAAATACTAAATGTGAATTTTGAGAACTAAGTCTACAATTTCTGCTGCACACTTTTATTTTATCCCGTATTAACCG
>NZ_JBEUTW010000020.1:0-20631 GCF_040492675.1 Bacillus sp. AP50 | reverse complement strand
GTGTTACACATATGATGAGTACAATTACAAAACCGTGGGCTTCTCCTTCAAACGGAACCTTTACGTTCATTCCAAAGAAACTAGAAACCATCGTCGGTAAAGATAAAATGATCGTAATTGACGTTAACAGTTTCATAACACTATTTAAATTATTTGATATAACGGAGCTAAAAGTATTCATCATTCCACTTAAAATGTGACTATATATTTCCGCCATTTCAATAGCCTGTTTATTTTCAATTAATACATCTTCTAATAAATCTTGATCGTCTTCATACATTTTTAAAAATGTACTATTACGCATTAACTTTTGAATTACAATTTTATTAGCCTTTAATGACGTTGTAAAGTATACTAAACTTTTCTCAAGGCCTAACAATGTGAAAATCTCTTTATTTTTCATTGACTGATTTAATTGATGCTCTAAATCAATTGTTTTTCGATTTATTTGCTTTAAGTATCTTAAATAATAAGTAGAAATTGTATATAAGAGCTGAAGTGCAAAGCGCGTCTTCTTAAACGTATAAAATTCTTTAATACGTTGATTAATAAAACGTTCAAAAATTGGATTCTCTTCTAAGCAGATTGTAACAAAACAATCCGGCATCACAATCATACCTATTGGAATCGTGTCATAAATCGAATTTCCTTCTTCGTCATGTCTAACTGTCGGAATATCGACGATAATTAAAGTATTATTGTCTTCCTTTTCAATACGAGAGCGTTCTTCATCATCCAAAGGGTCTTTAATGAAATCTAAGTCTACATTTAAAGTTTGTACTAGATATTGAATTTCTTCTTCTGTTGGATGAAGTACATTAATCCAGCACCCCTTTTGCATTTCCTCAATCTCTTGTAGTTTTCCGTTTCGGTCTGTTAAATATATATTTAACATACTATCACCCCGATTCTTTTTACATGTAGGAATCTACCTCTCTTAAATCACAGTTTTTAAACCGCCATTCTCAGCATATGAAACATACGTTTAAATTTCAATAGAAAAATTATTTTGAAAACGTTTTTATAAGAAAAATATTATAAAGTGAAACTTTAATCAGTGGGGGCTTCATCCCCCCCACTGATTTTCAGCCCTCACCAATCGGGCTTTTACAGGCTGCCCGCCCCCAACCAAACTTCTTTTCTTTCGCTGAATTTTGAGATGAGGATCTTACTGCCCGTTAGAGCGGGATAAACATAGAAAAAGACAGAGTGCTCTCTGCCTTAAAAGCTTATGTTGCCTTTATAACATATTTAGAAAGCATCCACAAGTTAAACCCGACTGAAATCGTATAGCCCGCGTATGTTGAAATGATAAAACTTACATAATCGAAATACGGAAGCAATACAATATTTAAAACTATCTTCACAATAATTCCAATCACTAGTCCTAGCACCGTCTTCTGCTGTTGATTGATTCCTTGTAGCATAGCAGCCGTTACTGTAAAAAGAGAAAATAGTATGCAAGCAGGAGCATAATACTGTAAAATGATTCTCCCCATCTCTGGATCATTTCCAGCACCAAATAAAAGGGTATATACAGGCTTGGCTAACACCATCATTCCAATTGCCGCCGGTACCGTAATCGCTACTACTAATACATTTGTTCTCGTAAAATGTTTGTACAATAGCTTCGTATTTCCTGCTGTATAAGCTTTCGTCATCTCTGGTACGAGAGACATACTAAAAGCTGTCGCAACGGATACCGGGATAAGCACAACCATTTGAACAAGGCCAATTATCGCATTAATTTTTTCCGCTTCGCCTTGCATATACCCTATCTGTATAAGTAGTTTATTAATTGTAAATGTATCAATCGTCTGATACAACGGAATTGCTAAGCCTACTACAACAAAAGGAATAGAATATGTAAAGAGCTCCTTATAAAGTGAGAAAAAAGATTTCGTTGTTTGTGGTATACTTGCCATTTCTTTTTTCTTTAAGTGCCTTCTCCTTCTCATATAATACGCACTTAAAACAGTTAATCCACCTACAGCTCCCATAAAGGCACCGAACGTTGAAATACCAACTGCTAGTGAAACAGAAGCTTTTAAAACATATAAAACGACAAAGCTTCCTATTAAAATGGTTAAAACACGAAAAAATTGCTCTACAACTACACTTAATGCAGAAGGCCCCATCGATTGGAATCCTTGAAAGAAGCCCCTTAATAAACTCATTACTGGCACAAGTATTAACGCAAAACTTACAATTCGAATATTAGTAGTAACCGCTCCTACACTATTCCCCGTTTGATCATTCCCATCGATGACAAGTTTAGCTAAATGCGGAGCTAGCATATATAACGTAAAACACGAAATGACTCCCATTATAAACATAAACACGATTCCACTTTTCAACACTCTCTTAACCGTATGATAATCATTCAGTTGATCATATTTTGATACCATCTTTGAAACAGCTAGCGGTAATCCCATTGTTGCTATGCTGAGCATGATGGTATAAGGACGATATGCATATGTGTATAGAACGTAACCACTCGTACCGACCATCGCTGTAAATGGTATAACATATATAAACCCTAACATTTTTGATATCATCGTTGCCATCGTTAAAAATATCGTTCCACGTATAAACGGTGACCCTTTCATCACATTCCTCCGCTACGCTTTATTATTACACATTATGGACAACTCCTTTTCTTTAGAACCGAAACAAATAAAAAAGCCAATGAAAAATCATTGACTTTAACGCGCTGCTTTTTTCTTTTTGAAATACTTTAAACCAAAGTATAGAGCAATAAAAAGAACAGCTCCTATAATTATGTAATGTGTGTAATCAGATGCATACTCTTTAATTTGTCGCCAATTCCCACCAAGTTTTTCACCTAAGTATATAAATAGAATTGACCATGGAATGATCGCTACAACCGTATAAAGTGTAAATAGTTTTAATGGCATCTTAGCTAGTCCTGCTGGAATAGAGATCGCATGACGTACTACTGGGATAAAGCGCGCAGAAAATATTACGCCTGCTCCATAACGCTTAAACCAACCTTCCGCTATGTCTAAATGATGTTTATTAATAAGTAGATATTTCCCATATTTCTCTACAACCGGACGCCCTCCGTAGTATCCAAGCCAGTATAAAAAGATTTGCGCTAAAGTACCACCAATCGTTCCGGCGATAACTGCACCCACAAAACTAATTTTACCATTCGCTACTAAAAAGCCAGCATACGAAAGTACAATTTCACTCGGGATTACTTCAATCATTAAAGCAAGAGCTACTCCAAAGTAACCTAAGCTTGCAAAAAATTGCAATAACTGATCTATTATGTTTGCTAACATGTTCTTTTTTATCTCCTTTTTTCTTCACATACCATCCCATTATTACATAAAGGCTGCAATCTGCCAATATCTTCATTTTAACAATATGTACAATTCAAGCAGGATTAATCTATTAATTTCTCTTTCTGCGGGTCTTTCATGTAGGCAAACATCTCTTTAATTTGGTCTTCTGTATTTCTAGCAATTGATAAATTAGGCAATTCATTTTCACCAAAAAACTCCACCTCTTCTGTTTCAATGCTAGTTTTCTTTTCTCCACCAATAATCTCGCATCCAATGAAAATCTTATATACATGCGTCGCCGATGGAGATGGTTGATGTTTTTCTTTATCAAATATAGCTAGTAACTTAAAATGATCTACCTCATAACCAGTCTCTTCGAAAACTTCTTTTGCTGCAACTTCGGTTGGCGTATAACCGACATCAGCCCATCCACCTGGCAATGCCCATTTCCCATCGCTTTTTTCTTTCACAAATAATAACTTTTCATTTTGAAAAACAACCGCTCTTATATCAACTTTAGGTGTTTGATAGCCTGTCTCACTTGCAAATAACTTCTCTACGATTTCCCAATCTGTTTTCGTGTAATGTGACATCATTGAAATAGAAATATCTCGTAATTGCTGGAAACGTTCAATATCATACACATCCTTAGAATACGTTAAACCTGCTTGAGCTATAGATTGTATTTGTTTTACCCAATCAATCCATTTAATCGTCATATATCCGCATCCCCATTCTCTATCAAATATATTACTTCATTTTTATTGATACATCTTTATTATACAAAAAAAAGAGATTGATAACGTTTCAATCTCTTTCAAAATTAATCCAATTCATGTAAGTGGTCTTGTATATACTTTCTTCTCTTATTTATATATTCATAAATCATATCAGCCTCTTGATCAAATGTTTCTAATTTTTCTTTCATGTATGGATCTTGTAGTAAATATGGACGAATCAATTCACACAACCCTTCTACTTTCGGCCTCATAAACGAAACTGTAAATTGATCTTCTAATATTTCTTCCAAAATACTTCGATACTGCTTTCTAAATACAGGTATGTCTAGCAATCTTGCACTTAACGTATTATACCCTTGAATGCGAATATATTCATGATTAAGTGGTCTCCCTTGTACATCTCGCCCCCAAGTCGCATCATAATCCCACGGTATAACTTCAAATAAATTTGTTTCATCGTTATGATATAGTGCATAGTTATGAACGAAACCATCAAAGTTTTGCGTAAAAATAACTCCTGCTAACCATCGTAAATATTTATCTACATGTAGAAACTTCCCAATCTCTTTTTCATAGGCTTCCCTCGTCAAAGTATTCGCTTGAAATACAAATTCACTCAGCTGTTCTTCACTATTTTTATTCGAATATTTAAATTCATAACCCGCAAAGAGCTCTGTCTTAACATCTTTATCTCGTTCACTCATTAATGAAAAATTCGCATCATCATCTATCGCATAATAAATAGAACCACTCGGTAATCCTCTATTTTTCAAAAAATTTTCATCAACCGATTCTAACTGTAAATACACACCTTGAATTTGACCATTAATTTTTATAAATACATGTTGTGATTTTGGCGAAAGTACACCAATATCATGAAAAAAATCTAAAGATAATTTATTTCGTATGAGAGACGGATCCATAAACTCCGAATTCAAATGAAACTCTTTCGCACCTTGAAATTTTTTAGGCTTATAAAACATAACATGATAAGACTTTTTCTCAAATTCGCGAATATGAGCTCCTCTGTATACGATATCAATATCATACTTCTTTTTTCCATAAGTCAATTTTGCTGGTACTGGACTATCTGACCAAATGTCCTTTTTCAATTCCACTAAGTACATTGGATGAACAAAAAAATCATATGAAGGCAGCATGTTTTCTCATCCCTTCTCAGTTCTCTTCATTCAATGTATGCGCCTTGTCTTGTCCATACATCCGCAATCATCTATTTATATAAAATTACACTCTTGTCCTGTTCAGAAAGATGCCTACATACATATCATGTTAAGGAAAAAGAATACCTTTTCACTTTAATACATGATAAGGAGGATTTCTATGAAACGTGATATTAGAAAAGCTGTCGAAGAAATCAAAAGTGCTGGGATGGAGGATTTCTTACACCAAGATCCAAGTACATTTGAGTGCGATGATGATAAATTCACTCATCATCATTGTACAACTGGATGTAAATGTACAACTGGGGGTAAATGTCCTAGAACAAGATGTACTCGCGTGAAACATTGTACGTTCGTTACAAAATGTACGCATGTAAAAAAATGGACATTTGTTACGAAATGTACACGTGTACGTGTTCAAAAATGGACGTTCGTTACGAAAGTAACGCGTAGAAAAGAATGCGTATTAGTTACAAAACGTACTCGCAGAAAACATTGTACATTCATTACAAAATGCATACGCTTTGAAAAGAAATTTTTCTGGACAAAACGAAGTTTCTGTAAAAAATGCGAATTCTTCCCTAACAGACACGGTCACTCTTGCGATGATTCATGTGATCATGGTAAAGACTGTCACGATAGCGGACACAAATGGAATGATTGCAAAGGCGGACATAAATTCCCATCTTGCAAAAATAAGAAATTCGATCACTTCTGGTATAAAAAACGTAACTGCTAGTTTTTATACCACCCAAAAAAGGCCGTTTTGCGGCCTTTTTTACATTTATTGAAAGTGACTTATATCTGCAAATTGTTTCACTTTACCAATACCCTCTTCAAATTCTATTATGCTCAAACTGGCACTATGCATAAATGGATCATCCCACACATTTTCTATTTCAATTCCCGCGAAATGCCCTACAAGTAATTTTGCTGCTGCCGCATGAGAAACAATCAATATGTTTTGTCCTTTATGCTTCTCTAAAAGAAGCTGCATCCCTTCAATTACTCTTTCATAAACGGCCTCAAAATTTTCGCCTGATGTTGACTGAAAAAGATGTGGCTCATTCCAAAACAGATGTACTTCTTCTGGAAATTGCTTTTCTATATCCGCGATTGTTTGTCCTTCCCATATACCCATGTTGATTTCATAGAAATGCTCATCCGCTATAATAGGTATATCACGTTCCCCCTTTATTAACTCTGCCGTATGAAGTGTTCTTTCGCTCGGACTACTATAAATCGCATGGATTGGTAAATCTTTCATTCGATTCCCTAATTGTTTCGCCTGAACTATACCATTTTCAGTTAAAGCAGAATTTTTCCGTCCCTGCATTCGCTTCGCTACATTCCACTCTGTTTCACCATGCCTTGTTACATATATAGTTGTTTTCATTTCTTACTCCCCCTCACCATGTTGGTCGTAATTCCCACGGTTCAACTCTCCCTACAATCCACTCCGCTCGTTTACTTTCAATCCCTTTTATAACTCCATCAGCTATCTCTTCATGAGTAAGCCATCTTCCATATGTATCTTCTAAAATAAAACCTAAAATAATTCTATGATAAATACATCGCGTACTCCCTATTTTTTGTGCAGGCATACGTGATGCTTTACTACCTAAAATATGAAATAAACTATATGTTTTAGACGACAAATCTAGTTCTTTACAAATATTTGATAGTGCATGCTTTGCACTTGTGTGTACCCATGCAACAACTAATGTGATCGGGCCATTTTTCTTAATTGTACTTTTAATAGCTAGCTTTACATCTTCATCATTATGATAATCTAACGAAAGGCATGTAATATTTTCTGGTGCAGAACTCATTCGCTTAACATTTTCTAATTTCACTTCATCTCGCCCGATAATAGAAACATAAAATCCTTTCTCACAAAGCCACATAGAAACTTTCTTTAGCATTCCTGTTCCACCAATTACAAGTGCATGCAAATGCTATCCCTCCCTAATAAAATGTCATATGAGGTTTCTCATCTCTATAATAATTTAAACGGTCTTGCAGTGTCCCTGAGTGAAACTCAAATTTATGACCGTCAGGATCAACAAAGTATATAGATTCGCAATCTCTTACATCACGTTCTCTTCCTTGTAAAATATGAACATCATTTTCTTCTAATCGCTGTATTAGACATTTAAAGTCTTCTTGTTCAACAGAAAATGCAATGTGCGTATAAGATTGATGAATCTCATTTCTCGGAATATGCGTCTCTTCATTAAGCGCTATCCATACTCCACATATGTTAAAATAAGCTAATTTTCTTCCTTTAACTAGTAATTCTCCTTCTAATACTTTTTCATAAAACATAATAGAGTTTTCTAAATTAGATACCGAAAAACAAATGTGATTGATTCCCCTTAACAACTATAATTCCTCCTTATACAAATAAAAGATGAGCGAAAATTCACTCATCTTTTATTATACTATTTTTTTGTAATATATGCCCATTTATAACTGAAGTCCCCGCCAAACGTATGGTTAGCAATGCCTTTTACAAATGGCTTCTCTAAATAAGCTGTACTTTGTTGGTACGTAGGAGAAATTGCTGCGTCTTGACCAATTAAGATTTTTTCAGCTTCCGCAAGTGCATTCCAGCGTGCTTTATCATCTTTTAATAGCTCTCCTTTTGATTTCGCTACTAAATCATCATACTTCGGATTAGAATAATCCATTTCATTAAATGAGCTTCCAGTAACAAACATATCAATATAAGTCATTGGATCCGGATAATCAGGGCTCCATGCAGATAATGAGAATTCATATTGGAATTTCTTTTCTAAATCTAGCTTCTGTTTGTATGGTTGCTGTTTCAAATTCACTTTAATACCAGGCAAGTTTTTCTCTAGTTCTTCCTTAATAAAGTCGCCTACTTTTTTACGGCTACCGTTATCATCGTTTAGTAATTCAACCGTAATTGTATCTTGACCAAGCTCTTTCTTCGCTTCTTCCCATAATTTTTTTGCTTTCTCTGCGTTATCTTTACTATCACGGAAGTTTTTATTTACAGAGCGGAAATCTTTTCCATCCGGACCTGTCGTGAATTTTTCAGGTACTAAGAAATATGCTGGCAATGAACCGTCATTTAAAATGACATCAGCAATTCCTTTTTTATCGTATGCTAAATCAATCGCTTCACGTACTTTTTGGTTTTTAAATGTTGCATTTTTTTGGTTAAAACGTAAGAAATATATGCGTGGATCTAACTTCGTTTTAAATTCATCTGGTTTATTCTTTTTATATTTATCAACAAATTCAGAAGTTAAAATAACTCGATCTGCTTGATCACTATCATATAAATTTACTCCCGTGCTTGTTTCCTTCACAATACTTACATTAATTTCGTCTAACTTTACAGTATCTTTATCCCAATAATTAGGATTTTTCTTTAACTGATAATTTTGTTCATGTTTCCATTGACTCATTGTAAATGGTCCATTATATACTAATTTATCTGCTTCTAATCCGTATTTATCTCCTTGCTCTTTCACATATTTTTCATTTAATGGGAAAAATGTAGGGAACGACGTAAGCTCAAGAAAATAAGGTGCTGGTTGCTCTAATTCTACTACCAACGTTTTATCATCCTTCGCTTTAACACCCAATTGATCTGCTGGTAATTCACCTTTATTTACTTTCTGTGCATTTTTCACATCAAATAAAATGAATGCATATTCTGCCGCTATTGCTTTATCTAATGTACGTTGCCATGCATATACAAAATCTTGTGCTCGAACTGGATCACCATTTGACCATTTCGCATCACGTAATTCAAATGTATATGTCTTTTTATCTTCACTAATCTTCACATCTTTTGCCATACCTGGTGTTGGTTTATTATCTTTATCTAGACGATATAAACCTTCCATTGCATTTACAAATACACGGAAAGATACAGAATCCGTTGATTTAGATGTATCCATTGAAGGAATTTCAGCTGTTTCTAGCAAATTTAAAACTTGTTTATCGGCCATTCCCTTATTCGATTCTTTCTTCGTTGTCGAAGCCTTCTCACCATTCCCACATCCTGCAACCAATACACTCGTCGTTAACGCAAGTGCAGCAATTGTTGTTGTCTTTCTCTTCATTCTTCCTTCCCCCAATCTATATGTATAAGTTAAATCCTATATAATATATTTCATTATACAAAAGATTCTGATTATTTTAAATATTTATTTTAACAAACATAGAAAAAAGCGATCGGAAATTTCTTTCCAGCCGCTTTCTTGAATAGCATTTACTTGTAATCCATCCTCTATATCAAATGGATTTTGAACTTTAAATATTTCTTCCATCAGCTTCAAAAACTCTTCTTCAGTTTTAGATTCACCATTAACCATAAATGAGTATGGTTCCACTTCACCTAATTTATAATCGACAACAAATTGAATCTTCACCTTTTGTCTTGGCGTTCCGGTGTTATATCCTTGGAATTCTACTAATTCTAACCCTTCCGTTCCACGATAATATATCCAACCTGAATTTTGAAAATAATTTTCGAAAGATTCACCTATTGAAAAGAAAGGATATTCATAAAGCGAGCTTGTACGAACCTTTTGAATAACGTCTCGATCAGTCGGAAAAAAGAAATGACTAAAAAATATACTAGCAACTGCTAAAATAGTAACAATTGTCGCTCCCATTTTGCTCGTTCCGCCGCTATCATTGATTAGATAGTTTTCAACTGATTTATCTTTTATTTCTCTTGCTTTTATTCGGTATATACGTCTTTCCGCAAATTGATAGTATAATCCATTTGCAAAAATCCCCATTCCAAACAGAATAAAAATGAGTAATAAAAACGTAAGAGGCACCATATTAATGATTGGCAACGCTACATTAAATCCCATATAATACGAAAATGCATCACACGCTACTAATAACAACATAAATAAAGCAGCTGGTACATAATACTTACGATATCCTAGCCAGCCTATATTGAAAATAGCAGCCCAACCATTCCAACTCCACCTAGCAATCCGCTTATTCTCAAGTTCCCATTTCCTTTTGTAATACGGATATTGTCTCCCTACATATACTTCTAGTTCTTTATCTATTAACGAGCTACCTTCCTCTTGTTCATTATCCAAGTTTCGCTGACAACTTGCACAATTTAACTGTTCCTCCTCGCAAGGTTGCCCACAATTTATACATTTCAAAACAATCCCTCTTCCCATCCATACGTCATTTCAAAATACCTTCGTGTTTTAATAACCACTCTTTCCTCCATAAACCACCAGCATATCCAACAAGCTTTCCACTCTTTCCTATTACACGGTGACATGGAACAATTATTGAAATTGGATTCCGACTATTTGCCCCTCCTATTGCCCGTACAGCTTTTGTATTTCCAACTTTCTCTGCAATATCTAAATATGAAGCACTTACGCCGTATGGAATAGTATAAAGTGCATCCCATACATTTTTTTGAAATGCTGTTCCCTCCGCAGACAGCGGGACCGTAAACTCTTTTCTTTTCCCTTTAAAATATTCATCTAACTCATTTATACATTGTTCTATCATTTCATTTTTATTTTCTTCTTGTCGTTCATCAACAAATATAACAGACGTAATTCCTTCTTGATTCGCTGTAATTTCAAGCAAACCTACTTCGCTTTCATAATAAGCCTGGTACATATGCCATCCTCCAATTCAGTTCATATTAGTCATTGTAACACGAATATACAAAATTTTTCGTATAAGCGTTTTATTAGAGAAACAAAAAAGAGAATGATACAATGTAAGAAAATTCAATCTAGGAGGCTATTGGATGAATTCCGAACTTTTTTCACCTTATACAATTAAGGACGTTACATTAAAAAACCGGATTGTTATGTCACCTATGTGCATGTATTCATCGGAAAACGGGGATGGCCAAGTAACGAATTTCCATCTCATTCATTATGGAACAAGAGCTGCCGGTCAAGTTGGTTTAGTTATGATTGAAGCAACAGCCGTGTTACCTGAAGGTCGAATTTCAAATAAAGACTTAGGCATTTGGGATGACAACCTAATTGAAGGCTTACATAAAACGACTACTTTTATACATGATAATGGTGCAAAAGCTGCCATTCAACTCGCTCACGCCGGAAGAAAAGCAGAATTAGAAACAGATGCGTTAGCTCCTTCAGCCATTCCATTTAATGAAACAATGAAAATGCCAATAGAAATGAGCAAACACCAAATTAAAGATACTGTATTAGCTTTTCAGCAAGCTGCAGTACGATCAAAACAAGCTGGATTTGATGTTATTGAAATACACGGTGCTCACGGTTATCTTATTAATGAATTTCTTTCTCCGCTTTCCAATAAGCGGACTGATGAATATGGTGGTTCACCTGAAAACCGCTATCGTTTCTTACGCGAAATCATCGACTCTGTAAATGAAGTTTGGGACGGACCGTTATTTGTCCGTATTTCAGCAAATGATTATCATCCTGACGGGCTAACAGTTCAAGATTACGTTCAGTATACAAAGTGGATGAAAGAACAGGGAATAGATTTAATCGATTGTAGTTCTGGCGCAGTTGTACCAGCACATATTGATGTGTATCCTGGTTATCAAGTACAATATGCTAAACATATTAAAGAGCATGCTAACATTGCAACTGGTGCAGTTGGATTAATTACGACCGGAGTACAAGCAGAGCAAATTTTAAATAATAACGAAGCAGATTTAATTTTTATCGGACGTGAATTACTTCGCAATCCGTATTTTCCGAGAATAGCGGCCAATGAACTTGGCTTTGAATTGCAAGAACCTCACCAATATAAGCGAGCACCAGGAAAAATTCATACGAATAAATAAAACCGAGAAGTCATTCTTCTCGGTTTTATTTATTCTATCGTTGTAATTTCATTTGAATTATAAGTATGGATACCCGATTCTTCTCGCAGCGCGGTTATATACATCCCTTTCGCCACATCTTTAGCTGAAATTGGTTTATATTTTTTGAAAGCTCCTTTAAAGATAAACGGAATAATACGAGATAACTTTTCAGCCATTCGTTCGCCGAAACGAAATTCTTGTCGATTTCCTACTAATAATGATGGTCTAAAAATGTGAATACCACCAATCACTAACTTTTGCAATTCTTCTTCCATTTTTCCTTTCACTTGTGAATAAAAGAAGAATGATTTAGGATTCGCTCCCATAGAAGACACGACAAGGAAATTTTGTACCCCTTGTTTTTCAGCTAAACAAGCAGCTCGTAACGTATATTCATAATCTACTTTTTTAAAATTTGCTTTTGTTTTTGCTTTTTTTATTGTTGTTCCTAAGCAACTAAAAACATCATCCACAGCAAAGAACTCTTTATATTCCTCTAATACCGAAAAATCAACTTGTTTCTGCTGTAACTTCTCATGTTGCAATTGCATTGGCTCTCTTACAAAAATAGTAACCGAATCGTAGTAATCTGATTCAAGTAATAGACGCGTTATCTCTTGTCCAACTAAACCACTTGCACCGAGTATTAACGCTGTTCGCTTATTCATATATGCATATACCTCTTATTTTACTTTTCTCTCCTTTAGTAAAATACAACCTTTAGGAGTTTCCTGCTCTTATTTTACCACAAGTAAAACACTATGCGTACGCATAGTGCTTTACTCACTCTTTTTTCTCATCTCTCTCTTGTAATTTCGTTATTGTTGTAGCGTCCCCTAAATTACTTATTAATCTTCTTAAAAAAATTAATACGAAAGATAATGGCAATACTACCGCTAATATTAATAAAATAGCTTCCATTAAGTAACCCAAGCGCTCATCCCCCTCTTTACCTCCTTTTCAATATATGAAAACAGCGTTGTCACATATGCATGCATTTGCAAAAATAATACCCCTATATTTGACAACTTTATAACAAAAACAAATCGGAATGATTATTATTTATTGCAACTTTATTAAAGATGTATTATACTAAGTTCGCAAACTAAAACGTAATTATTCCGTTTTGTATTAAAATGATATTTTTCTTCTATTATTGGGGAAAATATATCCGTAAAAAAGAAAAGAGGAGAACTTCATGCCTAAAAGATTGACTATATTTTCATTCTTACTTATTTTTACCTTAATTTTCGCTGGCTGCTCAAATAAAAAAGAAAGTAATGCCAAGAAAGATGGAAAGCTAACAGTTTATACAACGATTTTCCCACTTGCTGATTTCGCAAAGAAAATCGGTGGCGACTATGTAAATGTTGAAGCGATTTACCCACCTGGTGCAGATTCACATACATTTGAACCAAGTCAAAAACAAACGGTACAAGTTGCAAAAGCCGATTTATTTGTTTATAACGGCGCTGAATTAGAACCATTTGCTGAAAAAATGGAAAAAACATTACAAAAAGAAAATGTTAAAATTGTAAATGCATCTAAAGGTATTGAGCTTCGTGCTTCTACTGAAGAAGAACATCATGATCATGGAGATGGCCATAAAGAAGATGAACATCATCACGATAAAGACCCGCATGTTTGGTTAGATCCTACTCTAGCAATGAAACAGGCAGAAAAAATTAAAAATGCACTTGTAGAATTACAACCTGAACATAAACAAGAATTCGAAAAAAACTTTGCAGCACTTCAAACTAAATTTACTGATTTAGACGATGGATTTAAGGCAGCTGTAGCGAACGCAAAAACGAAAGAAATTTTAGTTTCTCATGCTGCCTATGGTTACTGGGAACAACGATACGGCCTAAAACAAATTCCTATCGCTGGAATTTCAGCTTCTGATGAACCATCTCAAAAGCAGCTTGCTGACATTACAAAAACAGTAAAAGAACATAATCTAAAATATATTTTATTCGAAACATTCTCTACTCCAAAAGTAGCATCCGTAATTCAAAAAGAAACTGGTACAAAAGTTTTACGCTTAAATCACTTAGCTACTATTTCTGAAGATGATGCAAAAAATAATAAAGATTACTTTACTTTAATGGAAGAAAACGTAAACACATTGAAAGAAGCAACAAACTAATCCATTACACTTTCTAGGCAGCTGAATTTGTTATTCAGCTGCCTTTTTATGTATTTATCCTTGACTTGACCAAAATAACAAGTAAAATTATCCATATTAGCTTTAAAGCTATATTAATTTAGAAGGTGAGTTGGAATTATGAATCTTCACATTTGTGAAGTAACAGCAAAAAATTGGCGTTCAGTAGTTGCTTTAGACGTCGCAAAAGATCAGCAACAATTTATTGAAAGTAACGCGTTTTCTTTAGCAGAATCATTATATGAAGGAAACGGAACGTCAGTAGGTTTATATGATGGAGAAACACTTGTAGGATACGCAATGTATGGATGGTATTCAGTAAAACATAAAAGTGTATGGCTCGATCGCTTTATGATTGACCAACAATATCAAGGAAAAGGATACGCAAAACGTTTCCTTCGCTTACTCATTCAATTCTTACAAGAAAAATTTGAATGCAAAATAATTTACTTAAGTTTACATCCAGACAACAAACTTGCAATGGGACTGTATGAATCATTTGGTTTCCGCTTAAATGGGGATATTGATGATGAAGGTCCAGTTGTAGGTGTTGTAATGGAGTTACTAATAGACGAAAATACAAGCCTGTGAAAACAGGCTTTTTATTATACATTTATCAATTTTTAGTTTCTCCCCCTTATTTAATTCTGTTTTGCAATCTAATAGAATGCTCATAAAAAATAAGCCTGCAATTTACGCAGACTTATTTCACACACTCCTCGAAATGTTCTTGGAACCACTCTTTATTAATATCTCTTCCGATAAAAACTACTTCACTTACTCGCTCTTCGCCCTCTTGCCACTCTCTATCGTACGAAGCAGCAAATAACGTATGTACACCTTGGAAAACGATACGTTTATCTACTCCATCTATCGATAAAATTCCTTTGTAACGATATAAATATTCCCCTAGCTCTTGAACGACAGCTGACATCCACTCATTAAGCTTTTGTAAATCCAGCGGACGTTCTTCACGTAATACAAATGATTTCACACCTTCTAAGTGGTTATGTTCTTTATGAGGGTAAATTTGCAACGTATCTTTCGTTTTAAACGTTTGGATTTGTAATAAAGATGGTATATCTACCTCACAGTTAGTCGCCTCAATTAACTTTGCAGTCGGGTTAATTCCTTGAATTTCATGCAAGAGATTTTCTTTCTCATTCTCTTCAATTAAATCTAATTTATTTACTAAAACGACATCAGCAAACGCAATTTGCTCTTTTGCTTCTAATCCTTTTTCAAAATGTTTATGTATATGATAACTATCTACTACCGTTACAACACCGTTAATTTGGTAAGCAGATTGAATGACTGGATCTAAAAAGAATGTTTGAATAATTGGGCCTGGATTTGCAAGGCCAGTCGTTTCAATTACTAAACCATCAAAATCCATTTTCCCTTCCGCTTTTACGTCCAGTAACTGTTTTAAAGCAACGAGTAAATCTTCACGTACAGTACAGCATAAACAGCCATTTGTCATTTCCATAATTTCTTCTTCCACATTCATAATCAACTGATTATCAATGCCAATTTGCCCTATTTCATTTACAATCACCGCTAATTTCTTACCGTGATTTTCTGATAAAATACGATTTAATAATGTCGTTTTCCCAGATCCAAGAAAACCAGTTAATATTGTTACTGGAATCATTTCGTACATCTCCTTATAGCTATATGTTTCTACATTATAGCATATAGAGAAAATCGTTTTTGTAGCAAAACATATTTATTGTCTCTACACCTAATTAACTATATAATAACATGTAGTAAGAAAGCCTTTTCAAAACATTATTATTCATCAAGGGGGTACTTATAATGGATCGAGTTCAAATGGCTGAAACGCTAGAATTTTCTCGTATTATTCAAGGATTTTGGCGTTTAGCAGAATGGAATATGACGAAACAAGAATTACTTTCTTTCATTGAAGATTGTATGGATATGGGAATTACTACTTTTGATCACGCTGATATTTACGGCGCATATACGTGTGAAGGGTTATTTGGCGAAGCTTTACAATTAAAGCCTTCCTTACGAGAAAACATGCAAATTATTACAAAGTGTGGAATCGCTCCCCCATCACCGAAATTTCCAGAGCGATATGTTGCTCACTACAATACTAGTGCAGAGCATATTATGCAAAGTGTAGAAGCATCACTTAAAAATTTACATACAGATTATATTGACGTATTACTTATTCATCGTCCCGATCCTTTTATGGATCCAAATGAAGTGGCAAAAGCATTTTCACAATTAAAACAAGAAGGGAAAGTTCGTCACTTCGGTGTATCTAACTTCTTACCTTCACAATTTAATATGTTAAGTTCGTACTTAGATTTCCCACTTATTACGAACCAGATTGAAGTTTCTGCATTGCAGCTTGAGCATTTTGAAAAAGGGACAATTGATTTATGCCAAGAAAAACGAATCAATCCAATGATTTGGTCACCTCTTGCTGGTGGGGAGATTTTTACTGGTCAATCAGAACGCGCCGTACGTGTACGTGAAACTGTGCAAAAAGTTGCTACTGAGCTAGGTGTTTCTAGTATCGATACAGTTATGTATGCTTGGTTACTTGCTCATCCAGCTAATATGATGCCAATCGTTGGCTCTGGTAAATTAGATCGCGTAAAAACTGCCGCTCTTGCTACAAAAGTTAACTTAGACCGTCAACAATGGTTTACAATTTTCGAAAGCTCTAATGGACATCCTGTACCATAATGCATAAAAAGAAGAGCTGTTTTCTTACAGCTCTTCTTTTTCATATGTATTTCTAGTCATGGCAAATACACACATATCTCTTAATCCGTTTCCATCTACCGCAACACTCGCACTTTCTAACGTACCTTCTAACTTAAAACCTAATTTCTCAGGTATCGCTCTACTCTTCTTATTGAAAGAATCACAACGAATTTCTACACGGTTTGCTTTCAATTCAGAAAAAGCGTAATCCGTTATACCTTTCGCAGCCTCTACCATATAGCCTTTTCCGCTAAACCTTGTATCAATCCAATATCCGATTTCAAATTGGGGTATATCCCAATTAATACGATGTAATCCGGCTGAAGCAATAAATTCACCTGTTTCTTTCGAAAATACTAGTAATCTTAAATCCTCACGTTGCAAAAATTGAATATGTGATTTTCTAATACTTTCTTCTACTTCTTGCTCTGTTTGCTCTTTTTGTGCAAACACCATCCAAGGTTTTAGTTCTTGTATTGAAGCCTGAATTGCATCATATACAACTTTACCATCTCCTGGTTTCGGCATTCGAATAAAAAGCCTGTCAGTATAAAATTCAGAAGGAAAATCGAATAATAACGGATTCACTGTAAACACTCCCTATATTTCTTTTATATATAATAATATCCATCTCAAGTTATATAGTAAAGAATTTTCTGAATTGAAAACCTTTTACTCATTCACTTCCACCGCTACACGAATTCCAGATTCAATCGCACCTTGAATCCATCCATGATATAGCGTTGTATGATCTCCAGCGAAGAATATTCTCCCCTCTGGTTTGACAATCGCTGGTTGCAGCTCAGATTCTTGACCTGCTTGAAAAAGTGCAAATCCTCCAAGCGCATACGGATCCAATGTCCAGCTTTTTGAAATTCCAGATATGAACTCATCATACACTTGACCACCTAATATTGTTGCTAAGTTGTGTAATGCGTAATAAATACGATCCCCTTTTGATAAACCATCCCATAACAACGCGTCATAAGACCATGTATAGCTACCTAACATCATAGCCGGTCCTCCCCCCCCAATTCCATAACTTGGATAATAGGCATAACGAATTGGCAAATCTGTTATAATTCTGCCACCTAATTGTCCTTGTTCTTCCCAAAATCGGCTTTTAAATTGAATTCCTATTTTCGTCGCAGGCATATAATGTAATTCACGAATTGCTTTCCATTTTTCATGAGATATAGAATCAAACGGATCTACTTCTACAAAACGCATTGTCGAAAACGGAATGGTAACAATAACTAAATCTCCTGTAATACTACTATATTCAAAAGTTTCCTCGTTCCGATAGAAAGCTGTCACACCATTATCGTGTTGATGTAACTTCATTAATTTTTGATTATATATAATATTCTCTTCTAATTGCGGTAAAAATGACTTTGGCAATCTATCATTCCCGCCCACAATTTCACAAAATCCGCTCTCCTCTTGCATAATGTATAGAAAGCGTAAAGTCTCTACAAACGACCGTTCCAAAAAACCTTCTAAATCTAATAAAACACCAATCATCTCAATTGTTACTGGCGAAAAGTAAGTATTATACTGATAAGGATGATACTTTAAAAATTGTCCAGTAGAGTATCTCCCAAAATCCTTTACAACAATATCCCAATTTTTTTCTGGGTTCTTTTTTATAAAATTTATAATGGGCTGTACCGCTAACAATAATAATTCCTCTGACGTTTTTCCAACTTCATTCATTTCCACAGGATATTTTAGAATACTTGGATCTTTTTCATATTGTTTTAACGTCGTTTTCCGTCCATTTACGTATATAATATCCGTCTCATTCCTATTAATAAAAGGACTCACCTGTAGCCCAAATTTTCTTATATATGCCATCGTTAATGTATGCGAATACGGAATTCTCATTGCTCCAACATCTAAATATAATCCGGTATCTTCCATTCTCACTGTTTCTATACGGCCACCTACCCGGTTATTTGCTTCAAAAATTTTCACATCATGTCCTGCAGCCTTTAATAAAGATGCTGAAACTAACCCAGCCATACCAGCTCCCACTACAATAATCTGTTTTGGGCTTATCGTCTTCTTCAATCCTTTATCTATAACTTTTAACGCTTCATCCATTTCAGTGTTATACATTATATCTTTCTGCACAATTCCACCCCTTACTTCATCAAATGGACGTTAGTGGTTTAGTGCATTTTATTCATAAATCCCCATAAACATAACACCATTGCAATTTGAATATTCACTAAAAGTACATAAGAGACAGATCTCACTTTTCTTTATACTTCGTATAATATAGCAACTACAAAGAAGGAGTGGTTAAAAATGAAACATACTTATGACTACGATGCTACAAAAAAACATTTAGAATTAAAGAAACAAAACTTATGTAAAAAACTTAGCAATATGACACTATCTGAAAAAGAACGTGAACAACTAAAGCGTGAAATTGACAACTATGAATATATTTTAAATCTAGTCGAAATGAATCATTATGAACGCGGATTTTCTCGTTAAAAGCGGAAATAAGATTATCCGCTTTTCATTTTGAGCATTTCACTACGCATTTTTCATAAGTAAATATATAATAGGATGTACATTAAGATTGAGAGGTATATTCTATGATCAAGTTAAGTGTATTAGACCAATCACCTATTTCAGATGGTAGCACAGCAGCCCAAGCTTTTTCACATACAGTTACGCTTGCACAAGAAGTTGAAAAACTCGGATTCACACGTTTTTGGGTATCCGAACATCATAATTCCGTAAGCTTAGCTGGTTCAAGTCCAGAAATACTTATTTCTCATATTGCCGCAAAAACGGACCGTATTAGAGTCGGTTCAGGTGGTGTTATGTTACCGCATTATAGCCCATATAAAGTTGCTGAGAATTTCCGTGTTCTAGAAGCATTGTATCCGAACCGCATCGATCTCGGTGTTGGTAGAGCACCTGGTGGTATGCCAATAGCAACTCGCGCACTTCAAGAAGGGAAAATGGTCTCACTTGATCAATATCCAGAACAAATTGCAGACGTTGCAATGTACTTACATGATCAAGTACCAGAAAACCATCACTATGCAAACTTAAAAGCCACTCCAGTTATCCCAACGTCTCCTGAAATGTGGATGCTCGGTTCTAGCGGAGAGAGCGCTAAAATTGCTGCAAACAACGGAGCTTCTTTCGCATTTGCACAATTTATTAACGGCTTCGGAGGCCCTGAAGTTATGAGGGCTTACCAAGAACAATATGAGCCTTCATTTTTAGGAGATAAGCCTAATTCAATCGTTGCCATCTTTGTTATATGCGGAGAAACAAATGAAGAAGCGGAAAAAATTGCTTCTAGTTTAGATCTATCAATCTTATTATTAGAGCAAGGAAAACGAACTACTGGTACACCTTCTATTGAAACTGCTCAAAATTATTCATACAGTGCTTATGATTTATTCCGTATAAAAGAAAATCGTCAACGTATGATTGTTGGTGATCCGTCTTCTGTAAAAGAAAAAATAATAAACTTAAGCAAAGCATACAATACTGACGAATTTATGATTGTCACGATTACCCATCAATTTGAACATAAATTAAAGTCTTATCGCTTACTAGCAAATGCTTTTAATTTATAACTCTAAAAAGAGATGCATCACATGTGATGCAT
>NZ_JBEUTW010000019.1:0-11523 GCF_040492675.1 Bacillus sp. AP50 | reverse complement strand
AATATATACCCCATATATTTTATAATTATTTCCCGAATAAAATCACCAATAATATAATTATAAAACCCTTTTATAAAAAGGGTTTTATACTGTTTTTCAAAACGATTTAAAATACCCCTATTTTTATATACCTAATACCTATATAAGGTATCAGGACCCCTTCTTATCAACATTTTTCTACATTATGTAAATTTTCCCTTGCCTATACAATCGAAATATGGTGTAATGCAAAAAAAGATAAAGGATTTTAAACAATGGCTGAAACGATTCAAAATTTCTTAACAGAATACTATTCAATCGCAATTCCACTTAGTATCTTAATTAACATCATCATTAGTCTTTTAGGTGTTATTCCTAGCATCTTTTTAACCGCCATTAATATACAGCTCTTCGGTGTAACAAATGGCACAATCATTTCGATCACAGGTGAGGCCTTAGGGGCTATTATCTCGTTTTATATTTACCGCCTGGGCCTTCAAAAGTTCACTCACGATAAAGTAAATAAGTACCCAAAGGTAGAGCGTCTTCTTTATGTAGAAGGTAGAGAGGCCTTTCTACTCGTTCTATCGTTTCGATTGATACCTTTCATCCCATCAAGTATCGTGACTTTATTTGCAGCTCTAGGGAAAATGTCATTACTCTCCTTCAGTATTGCCAGTACAATAGGTAAAATACCGGCCTTATTGATTGAAGTATATTCGGCATACCAAGTCATGAACGGAACAAATGAAGCGAAGTGGGTTGTAACAATCGCAGGCGTTATTGGATTGTTTTATTTGTGGAAAAAATGGAGAAAAAAATAAAGAAGGAGCCTATGCTCCTTCTTTATTTTTGAGGTATTTTATTACTAGCTCTTCCTTAAAGCCTTAGTTTACACCAACAGCACTAAATGATTGCTTAACTGCTGCTACTTCAGCAGAATTTGCACCATATAAGTCTGCAGCAGCTTGTACTGCACCAGCACGAGCTTGACTAAATGTAGTAGATTGCGTGAAATACTGTGTATTTGCACGGTAGTAAATCGCACCTAATTTATCTTTACCGATACCAGTTACAGTTACACCATAATGCGTACCACCATTTGCTAATAAATAAGCTTGTTTATTAATAATGCCACTGTTTGTATGAACACCACCGTTATCACTTGAACCAGTGTAACGCTTAGAATAATGGTCTGGATCACCATACTTCGTAGGATCACTCATAGAGCGAAGTGCGTCTCCTGCTTTACCAGGTGTGTAAATATCTTCACCAATCTCCCAATCCGGGTTACGGTTATCATAGAATTCTACTAAAGTACCAAAGATATCAGAAATCGCTTCATTTAAAGCCCCAGATTCATTTTGATAAATTAGATTTGAACTATTTTCCGTAACAGCATGCGTTAACTCGTGACCAATTACATCAATTCCACCAGATAATGAAGTAAACGTTACACCATCACCATCTCCGTATACCATCTGTGATCCGTTCCAGAATGCATTGTTATAATTACTTCCGTAATGAACTGTCGATTTTAACGGTGCTCCTGCATCATTAATAGAATTTCTATTAAACGTAGCTTTATAGTAATCATATGTTTTACCTGCATAGTAATGAGCATCTACTGCTGCTGCATCATACGCTGCATTGAAAACATTATCTGCATCTGCCCATAATGTTCCTGGTAATGTTGAACGGTTTTTCGCATCATATGTGAAAATCGTTGCCCCGCGTGTATTATCTTGTAAGTAGTAAGATGATCCAGATAACGTTGTATTAAGCGACTTCGTATCTCCCAGTACACCTTTACCAGTTCCTACTTTATTCGTTCCTGTTACAGGCTTTACAACAGCTTTCGCATCCTGTTTAGGAGCCTCTTGCTTAACTGGTGACTTATCATCATTCGTCACATGATCAATTGTATTAAACTTATTTAATACTTTACCGCTGTCTGCCTCAATGAAATAGTAGTAGTTTCCTGGGCTTGGATCTAAGAAGTTTAGATTTACAACATATGCATATGTTGTTTCCTCACCGTTTTGATATACATATAAGTCCGCTTTTGGTTCTACTTCATATTTCGGTGTTACCCCTAAATCTTGCTGCGCGATTTCAATTGCTTTTGCGCCTTCAATCTTATTTTTATTTTTCAACTTTTCCTTTTTGTCTAAATCAGGTGCAACTGTTCCAGACAATACTTTTAAAGAACCGTCCTTACTTACGTGAGCTACTTGAGTAGAACCCCATACAGGCACTCCTTCGTAAACTTGTTGCATACGTACTACTGTTGAATCAGTTACAGCATCTTTCTTCACTTGTTTCACTTTGAAAGAATCTTGCGCACTCTTTTCCCCTAGCTTGTAATCACCTTTTGCTGCGTTTAAGTAATCAAACACAACAGATTCTGCTTTCTTGCCAGTTGCTTCAGTTAGATCACCAGAAATAAACTCAGGTGACTGCACCGTCTCATTGTACTTCTTCGTAGAGAGCACATTTTTAGAATCCGCAAACGCAGAGCCTGTCCCTCCAAACGTTGTAACTGCCATTCCTGTCGCTAACACTAATGCTAAACTCTTCTTTTTCATATAACCTTCCCCCTAATAAAAAAATTTTTGAAAAAGAGTAGTTTCATATTAGCATTATGTTTCCACTATTAATATACTAAAAATTCAAATAATTTTTTTCTCAAGTTTTGTAGAATTTTGAGGAACAAATATTGAAAAAACCCCTTTCCGATTGGAAAGGGGTTTTTCAATATTTTCTTAACCATAAATATCTGGATTAGAGTAATTTATAACCTTTTCTTCTGAAAATTTAAAACCGTAAATATCTGGGTTAGAATATTTTATACTACTTTCTTTTAAAGCGTTTAATCCATAAATATCTGGATTAGAGTAATTTACTGAGCCTTCTTTTAAAGACTTTACCCCATATATGTCTGGATTTGAATAATTAACGCCTAAAGAAAGAATCGCTACTATTCCAAGCCCTACTGCACCATAAATGCGCTTTTTCAATTCAATTCCTCCTTTTCTTCTAAAACTTTAATAACTTCTTTATAATATTTATTACTTTCCTCATACTTAAATTCATTCTCTAAATACATAGCTAATTCTAAATAAGCATTTTTTAATTCCTTCATACTACCTACACTCTTAAAAAACGGAATAGCCTCATTCTCTAAAAATCTCTTAAATTCTTGAGATTCTCCAAAATATTTATACTTAAATATACAGAATGAATAAATCATTTTATTGTATTTCTCATCACTCCGTGAGCAATCAATTCCTTTTTCTATCCATTCCTGCGCTTCTTCATAACGTTTAAGATGAATGTATTGCTTAGCCAGTCCATAAATTGTTTCAATATAATTCATATTGACAGTCTTCTGCAATTCGAAACTTTGAAGAAAATAGTCTTTAGATTTATCATGCTCATTTTTATAATGGTATAATTCCCCCATATTATTTAAAGTCATAGCTTTAATCATATCTTTTTCCGCAAAAGAATCTACTTCTCTTAATATACTCTCATAAATCTTTAGAGCTTCTTCATATTGTGCTTTTTCAACATAACTTAAAGCAATAATCGTTTGACAATTTATTACATAACGGAATTTATATTCGTTACGGAACCCCTCCATGGCAATATGAGCAAAATGCATGGCTAAATGTGGTATATTTAGATGACTATACGCAAGACTTAGGTTATAATATATCCCCGTTTCATAATATCCTTGCTCTTTAGCCATTTCTTCTGTTTCAATTAAATATTTTAAACTTTCCTTATGCTTATATTGCAAACTAAGTAATAATGCCTTACTGTACGTATACAATAACTTTTGAAAGGGTGAGTATTTCTTGTACACTTTCTTCAATCTGTCCAATTCTTCTTCAAGAGCAGGTAGATCTCGCTTCATCATTAAATAACGTGTATACAGCAGTTTATAATAATTTATAATTTCAAAATCCAACACATGCTTCATTTCACCTTGCAACTCTTCATATATACGTTCTACTTGTTGCTTGTCCAAATGAACTAGTGCATTCAACCATTCATCCAGCTTCCCCTTCACATCTTCTTCTACATCTCTCAAATCCGTCACAGCAATTTCTAATCTTGCGCAGAGCAATTGTAGAATTTCTTCTGATGCTTCGATCTTTCCATTTTCGATCTTACTTAAGTATGAGACAGAACAAATGCCCTGACATAATTCTTCTTGTGTCATTTTTTGCTGAAGCCGTTTGTAAAAGACTTGTTTGCCTATTTTTTCTAATGTTTGTTGCATTGTCCTCCTCCATTCTCATTACCCCATTACTCTAATAATACATAAAATTTGGAGAAATATAAATTGATAAATATAAATTTTCTAAAAAATATGCATAATTTCATTTTTTTCTCTCTTGACTTCACATCAATATCTCTTCTTTGCTACGAATGGTGAAAAATTGGTATACTATAACCAAATTATGGAGGTGTTCTCGCGATGACTCATTATAAAGACGATAGTTATGCCTTACATACAGACCTATATCAAATCAACATGGCTTATACATATTGGAAAGATGGTATTCATAATCGCCGTTCTGTTTTTGATTTATATTTTCGAAAGCTTCCATTTGAGAACGGCTACGCTGTTTTTGCTGGCCTTGAGAAAATTGTAGAGTACATAGAAAATTTCAGTTTTACTGAAAGCGATATCGCTTATTTAGCAGAATTACAATTTGAAGAAGAATTCCTTCATTATTTACAAAATATGAAATTCACTGGGACGATTCGTAGTATGCAAGAAGGCGAAGTTGTATTTAATAACGAACCTTTATTACGTGTTGATGCACCACTTGGTGAAGCACAAATTATTGAGACTGCCCTCTTAAATATTGTGAATTACCAAACATTAATTTCCACAAAAGCAGCACGTATGAAACATGCTGCAAGTAATGATGAGCTTTTAGAGTTCGGCACAAGACGTGCCCATGAATTCGATGCTGCCCTTTGGGGGACGCGTGCTGCCTTTATTGGTGGTTTCTCCTCTACAAGCAACGTTCGTGCTGGGAAACGCTTTGGGATTCCTGTAGCTGGCACACACGCTCACTCTTTCGTTCAAGCATATCGCGATGAATACGTCGCGTTTAAAAAATACGCTGAAACTCATAAAAAGTGCGTCTTTCTCGTTGATACATATGACACATTGAAATCTGGTGTTCCAAATGCGATTCGTGTTGCAAAAGAATTTGGGGATCGTATTGATTTCTATGGCATACGTCTTGATAGTGGTGATATGGCTTATTTATCGAAAAAGGCACGAAAACTATTAGATGAAGCAGGGTTTACAAATACAAAAATTATCGCTTCTAGCGATTTAGATGAATACACAATTATGCACCTTAAATCTCAAGGAGCAAAAATTGACGTATGGGGCGTTGGGACAAAATTAATTACGTCCTTTGAGCAACCTGCATTGGGGGCTGTTTACAAACTAGTTGCGATTGAAGATACTGACGGAAAATTAAATGATACGATTAAAATTTCATCTAACCCTGAAAAAATTACCACTCCAGGACTGAAACGAATTTATCGTATTATCAATCGGGTAAACGATCATGCAGAAGGCGATTATATTGCATTAGATTCTGAAGAACCTGGAAAAGAAGAGCGCTTAAAAATGTTCCATCCAGTTCACACATATATAAGTAAATTCGTAACAAACTTTGAAGCCCGTGAACTGCATAAAGATATTTTCGTTAACGGTGAAAGAACATATGAACTACCAAGTATATTAGATATTCAAAAATATAATGAACAGAGTCTCTCTCTATTTTGGGAAGAATATATGCGAACTTTAAATCCTGAAGAATACCCTGTCGATTTAAGCCAAGAGTGCTGGGATCATAAAATGAATTACATTCAAACAGTTCGAGAACAAGTCGAAAAAAACATACAAAAGTAAACAGAGAAGTTTCCCCTTCTCTGTTTTTTCAATACTATATGGATATTTGTAAAAAATATATTAAAAGAATAAGACGAATGTATTTTATTTGTAAATTTTAATATAACGCTATTTAAAAGTAAAATAATATTTGGTATTATTTTATTGAGTCAATTTCAACAAAATCACCAATAAAAAAGAGGACGCGGGTCGCGTCCTCTTTTTTATAAATCTTTCACTCTTAATACACGCATTGCATTTAACACTGCAAGTAGTGTCACACCAACATCTGAGAAAACAGCTTCCCACATTGTTGCAATACCAAAAGCACCAAGTAATAAAACGATCCCTTTTACACCTAGAGCAAAGATGATATTTTGCCACACTATACTTCTTGTACGTTTTGCAATTTTTACAGCTGTCGCAATTTTTGAAGGCTCATCAGTCATAATAACGATGTCTGCCGCTTCAATTGCTGCATCTGATCCTAAACCACCCATCGCAATACCAACGTCTGCACGGGCTAATACTGGTGTATCGTTAATACCGTCACCAACGAAGGCAATTTTTTCTTTTCCGTGCTTCGCTGCATCAATTTTTTCAATCTCTTCTACTTTTTGTTGTGGTAGTAATTCCGCATGAACTTCATCTAAGCCTAATTCTTTACCGACAGCTTCACCAACTGGTTTTGCATCACCAGTTAACATTACTGTCTTTTTAATACCTAGTTCTTTTAACTTTTGAATCGCTTGTTTCGAATCCTCTTTTACCTCATCAGAGATAACAATATAACCTGCATATCTTCCATCTACAGCAACGTGAACTAATGTACCTACTGTTTCTGGTTGCTTAAATTCAATATTTTCTTTTCTCATTAATTTTGCATTACCTGCAAAAATTTCTTTTCCTTGTACTTTTACGACTGTACCGTGACCAGAAATTTCGTTATAATCATCGATTATTTTTTCATCAATTGATTTTCCATATGCCTTTCGAATAGATTGGGCAATTGGATGGTTAGAATATACTTCAGCAAATGCCGCATACTCTAATAACTCTTCACTTGTAGTACCTTCGCTCGGTTCCATTTTTGTAACTTTGAAAACACCTTTTGTTAATGTTCCTGTTTTGTCAAAAACAATATATTTTACATCATTTAAAGCTTCTAAATAGTTACTACCTTTTACTAACACACCACTTTTAGATGCACCACCGATACCTCCAAAGAATCCAAGAGGAATGGATACAACTAACGCACATGGACAAGAGATTACTAAGAACACTAAAGCTCTATAAATCCACTCAGAGAATGTAGCTCCTTCTAAAATAAGTGGTGGAATAAACGCCATGATCGCCGCTGTAATAACTACAACTGGAGTGTAGTAACGTGCAAACTTCGTAATAAAGTTTTCCGTTGGTGCTTTTTTACTGCTTGCATTTTGAACTAAATCTAAAATTTTTGATACAGTGGATTCACCGAATTCTTTTGTAACTTCAATTGTTAACACACCATTTTGGTTCACAAAGCCACTTAATACATCATTTCCAACTTCTACTTCACGTGGTACAGATTCACCTGTTAATGCTGAAGTATCTACCATTGATGTTCCTTCAATTACTTTTCCGTCTAACGGCACTTTCTCACCTGGCTTAACGATAATATAATCGCCAATTTTTACATCTTCTGGTGATACTTGCTTCGTTTCATTTCCAATCTTTACATTCGCATAATCAGGACGAATATCCATTAATGAAGTAATTGATTTTCGGGAGCGGTTTACCGCAATACTTTGGAATAGTTCTCCTACTTGATAAAATAGCATTACTGCTACAGCTTCAGAATATTGTTGAATTGCAAAAGCTCCTACAGTTGCAATTGCCATTAAGAAGTTTTCATCAAATACTTGGCCACGAGTTATGTTTCTTATCGCTCTCCAAACGATATCTCCACCTATTAATAAATAAGCAAGGACGAATAACGGAATTGTTACCATTTGTGGTAAGCCCGCTAATGCAGCAATTGCTGTCAAAATTCCGCCGACCACTAATCTCCCTACCATCTTTTTCACATTTGCTTCACCATGATCGTGACTATGTCCGTGGTCATGACCGTTCTTCTCTTCACGAACAACTTTCACATCTGGTTCTAACTTTTGAACGACATTTGTTATATTTGCTACAGTCGCTTCTAGTTCTCTTTTATTCGCAACTTCTACTCGTAATTTCTTCGATACGAAATCAACAGTTGCTTCTGAGACAGCTGGCATTTCCTTCACTTTATTTTCAATTTTCATTGCACAGTTCGCGCAATCTAAACCTTCTAATATAAATACTTCTTTAGCAATTTTATTTTTTTGTTCTTCTTGAACTTTAATATGCGGTTCTAATTTTGTAACGAGTTGTTTTGCTTCCGTAACAATTTCGTTTTCTTTATTTTGTGCTGTTTCTAAGATCATTGTCTTTGTTGCGAAGTTTACAGAACAAGAATTTACTCCTTCTATATTCCCAACACCTTTTTCAATTTTCATTGCACAGTTCGCACAATCTAAACCTTCTAACATCAGTTTCTTTTTCACCAATGCTTCAGCCATCGTTCTCCCTCCTCGCGTTCTTTTATTCTTCTTCGTTTACGTGTTCAAACGCTTGCTCGAAGATATGAATTACGTGCTGGTCAGCTAACGAATAATAAACAACCTTTCCTTCTTTACGATTCTTCACAAGTTTCGCTTGCTTTAACACACGAAGCTGATGCGAAATAGATGATTGTGTCATTCCTAATAAATAAGCTAAATCACAAACGCACATTTCAGCTTCAAATAGCGCATGTAATATTCTCGTACGTGTACGGTCACCTAATACTTTAAATAGTTCTGCTACTTTACTTAAACTTTCATCAGTTGGAATTGTTTGTTTTACTTGCTCTACAACTTCTTCATGAATTATCGTTTGAGAACATGTCTCTTGTGGTGTTTCTACTTTATTTCCAGCCATTATAGCTCACCTCTTTAATTGAACATATGAACAATCATTCATATATCTTATACTCTTATTATATGAGCGCCCACTCATATGTGTCAATGAAATCTGAATTTTTTTTATGAACATTCCGTTCACATTTTAATAAGTCGTATACATATTTTCCGCACTCTCTATATTCTCATACAAAAAAGGATGCACAATTCGCACACCCCTTTTTACTTACTTTTCATTTTTCACCGCATCCACAATTAAAGAAACAAATCCTAAATGATTATCCCGATTTCTATGGTCAAAACGTTTCGAACGATAAATAAATCCATCTTTCTCATTCCAATCATTATAGTGAAACTTACCATTCTCATCACAGTATTCTAAGAGCCTTACTTGAAAACCTGCTGATTCAAACATGGACGTGATTGTTTTATAGCTATGAACAATTTTATGACTTGCTGCAGGATGATCTAATGGACCAGGTCCACCTACTTGTACCCCTTGCTGATATTCTTCATCTGGAAAAAATGCATCTGGTACTGCACAACGAATATATCCATTCTCCATTAAAAACTCATAACAAATTTTTGCAGCTTCAATTCCTTCTTCATATGATAAATGCTCCCATACATGTTCTGCCAAAATTACTGATAAAGAATTAGGTTGAAATTTATCAAGCCAAGTTTCTCTCCGTAATAAATTTAATTCTTCTTCATTCGTATGTAACCAACCAGGGTTATTATTATAACCCTCTGCGCCAACAACAACTTTTGCTTCTTCCATTTCGCTCCCACCCTTTTTTCATATTCCGACAGAAAAATTCGACAAAATAATATACATTCCCTTTATTTCAACAAAAGAAAAAGCCTTGCGCGCTCCCTAGACGCACAAGGCTTACTGTGTTTATATCCCTTTAATTAGCTTGTTCTAAATTATCCTGCGAACTTCCATCGTCTTTTAAATGACTATGTTTTTTCGAATAAACAAAGTATACAACTACTCCGATTGCTAACCAAGCACCGAAGTACATCCATGTTTTTAATGGTAGGTTTACCATTAAGAATAGACAACATGCAATTGAAATAATTGGCAAGATCGGTACAAGTGGTACCATAAATCCACGTTGTAATTTTGGATGTGTTTTACGAAGAATAATAACTGACACACCAACCATCGCAAATGTTAACAACGCTCCAATATTCGCTAAATTCGACAATTCTTTCAAATCGATAAATCCAGCAATTAAAGCACTACCAATTCCTGTTAACCAAACTGTAAATGTTGGTGCTTCTGTCTTTTTATTAATTTTCGCGAAAGATTCTGGCAATAAACCGTCACGGCTCATAGCGAAGAATACACGTGTCGTTGCATAAATGTAAGCAAAAATTACTGCCATAATACCAATTACAGCTCCAATTGCGATTATACCAGCTACTTTATCTTGTCCTACAACTTCTAACACATACGCCATCGCTTCCGGTACATCTAGCTCTTTATATGAAACCATACCCGTCATAACGAGACAAACTACAACATAAATGATTGTACAAATGACTAACGAAGCGATAATACCAATCGGTAGATCACGTTGCGGATTTTTTACTTCTTCAGCAGAAGTTGCTAATGCATCAAATCCTAAGAAAGCAAAGAATACTGCTGCTCCCCCCGCGAAAACTCCACTTAAACCATACGGTGCAAATGGTATCCAGTTTTCTGGTTTCACGTAGAATACACCAACTGCAATGAATAAAACAACGATACCAATTTTAATTAATACCATTATGTTATTCACTCGTTTACTTTCTTTCGTACCTCTTGATAATAACCAAGTTATAACTAATGTAACGATAACTGCTGGTAAATTCACTATACCACCTTGAGACGGAATCGTTAGCAGTGCTTTTGGAATTTCAAGCCCTAATCCACTCACTAAGTTATGGAAGTAACCAGTCCATCCGCCAGCTACTGCGGCAGTCGTTACAACATATACGGATAGTAATGTCCATCCCATTAAATGAGCTACAAACTCACCAATTGTTGCATATGAGTATGTGTACACACTACCTGAAACAGGAAGTGTAGAAGCAACCTCTGCGTAACATAATGCTGCAAATCCACAAACGATGGCTGCAATCATGAATGAAAAAATAACTGCTGGACCAGCATCTCTTGCTGCTACTAATCCAGTTAATACTAGAACTCCTGTACCAATTATCGCACCAATCCCTAGCATTGTTAGGTCAAATGCCCCTAGCGTTTTCGTCAAAGTTTTACTTTTACTTTCCCCTAACAATTGCGTAACGGATTTCTTTTTAAATAGGTTGGCCACGATGTATGCCCCCTTTTGCCAAGAAGAGCTAAGAGATCTTCACTCTTAGCTCTTATCATGTTGTTTTATATATTGTTCGATTTTGTTTTGTATAATGCTTCTATTAGCAAGATACTGTTTCTGCTTCTAATAATTCTTTAGCACCTTTGTACTCTACACCGTGAGCTTCTGCAACTGCTTCGAATGTTACATAGCCATCTAATGTGTTAATACCTTTTAGTAATGCAGTGTTACCTAGGCAAGCTTCTTTGTAGCCTTTGTTAGCAATTTGTACTGCATATGGTACTGTTACGTTTGTTAATGCAAGAGTTGA
>NZ_JBEUTW010000018.1:0-8485 GCF_040492675.1 Bacillus sp. AP50 | reverse complement strand
CCATATGGCGACTTTTAATAAACGATTTCTAAATCTAATCCAGGGTAATTTTGTTGACGGAACGCTTCATAAATTAAAATTGCTGCTGTATTAGATAAATTTAATGAACGTACTTTATCTGTCATTGGAATACGTAAACAATGATCAAAGTTTTCTTCGATTACATTAGCTGGTAAGCCGTTTGTTTCTCTTCCAAATACAAAATAGTAATCCTTCTCGCGCTTGCTATAGTCAAACGCTGTATGAGCTTTCTCGCCATACTTTGTTAAATAGAAGAATTCACCGTCTTTATTTTTTTCATAAAATTCTTCAATTGAATCATAGTACGTAATTTTTACGTGCTGCCAATAATCTAATCCTGCACGCTTTAACATTTTATCATCCGTTGAAAATCCAAGCGGTCTAATCAAATGTAATTCTGTTCCAGTTGCTGCACAAGTACGAGCAATATTCCCTGTATTTGCTGGAATTTCTGGCTGATATAAAACAACATGTACTCCCACGCGATATTCACCTCTGTTTTTTGTCTACTACGTATTATACCACTTGAGCGAAAAATCTCTACCCATTAATAATATGAAAGAATTTATATTTCATTTGTGGTGTATATTTACTAGAGTCTTCATAGTTCCAATAACGTCGACGGCTATTCGCTGAATGTGCATTTACAAGCGGCATACCATCTGCATCTTTTGCTACTACAATCGTCGTATGATTCCATCTTCCGTCATCCTCGAAATCATAAGCAATGACATCTCCAAGAATAAGTTCTTCTGGCCTCTCTACCGCCTCTGCTCGAAGTCCTGTTGTAGCACCTGACAAATACCAATAAAAAGAATGTGCAACAGCCCAGCTCCAGCTCCACTGATTCTCCCTTTGCCACCATCCTTTACGAATATTAGGATATCCGCTCATAGGTACTTCTCCAGTATGAAGACATTGAGAAATGAAATTCGTACAATTATCAGGGAAATTACGATACATAGGATTTCGGTCATCCCACCAACGCTCTGCATATTTCACTGCCTCTAAACGATTATACTGATAAGAACCGTACTTCTCTTTCGTAATTTCCCTTTCTAATGTCTCACCCATTCTAATTTCTTCTGACACTTCAATAGCATAATCGCCTATAATCCGACTATTATTTAAACAAACTCTTCGTTTTAATTGTTCCTCTTCAATATAAAATAATTCTTTATGCTTAATTAAATATTTAAAATGTATTTGATAATCAATTCCTTGATGGTCATTACTATTTAATTGTCTAATGAAAGAAACATCCGCAGTTGCTTTCACTATATGTGCACTACGTCTTTGAAACAATTGTTTCTTTCTCAGTGCCATTTGTAGTAAATCCACAGCAATACCATCCACATTCGTTCTTTTCTCCGTTATATATGCTAAAAATTGTTGTACTTGGTTTTCAATCTTCGTTTTTACAACCATTCTGTCTCCCTCCCATATTACAATATGAAAAAGGGAAATATTATCTACTCTTTTTTCTGTGCTAACAATTCAAGCCCGCGATTCATTTCATGAAGCACTTCTTCATCTTTCTCACGTTCCATCGCTTTCTCAATCGCTTCGCCTACTCCATCTCCGCCAATTTTCCCAAGTGCCCATGCTGCCGTTCCGCGTAGTACTGGTCTTGGGTCATCTTTCATAACACCAATTAAATCAGGAATTGCCGATGTTTCTTTAAAATGTGCTAATGCTAAAATCGCATTTCTTTGCAGTGGCTTTTTCCCTCTCCATGACCCTGACATAATCCCATATTTCTCTTTAAAATCACGATTACTAATTGTTAAAAGTGGCGTTAATAATGGTTTAACTAGCTCAGGATCCGGCTCCATCTCAGGATGATTATGAAAATCCATTCCTTTGTTTTTCGGGCAAACAGTCTGACACGTATCACATCCATATATACGATTTCCTATTTTATCGCGATATTCTTCAGGTAGGAATCCTTTCGTCTGTGTTAAAAACGCAATGCACTTCTTCGAATCTAACTGTCCCCCCTGTATTAAAGCACCGGTAGGACAAATATCGATACATTTCGTACAGCCCCCGCATTGATCTTCTATCGGCTTATCTGGCGGGAATGGAACATTTGTAATCATTTCCCCTAAGTATACGTACGAACCAAATTCAGGTGTAATAATAGAGCAGTTTTTACCGCTCCATCCAATGCCTGCACGCTCTGATACAGCTCGATCACTTAATTCACCTGTATCAACCATGGACTTCACTTCTATATCCGGAAGTTTTTCAATTAAATATGCTTCTAATTTTTGCAAACGATCTCGTAAAACAAGATGATAATCTTGTCCCCAAGAAGCACGACAAAAAATCCCACGGCGTTCTCCACGCTTACTTAATGGTGCATTTTTTAATTTTGAAGGATATGCTAAAGCAATCGCAATAATTGATTTAGCACCCGGTAATAACAGTTGCGGATTCGTTCTCTTCTCTATATCAGGCTCTTCAAATCCAGATTGATAATTTAATTGTTGTTGCTGGATTAAGCGCTGCTTTAATTCCTCAAAAGGAGAAGCACTCGCAAAGCCTATTTTATCTATGCCAATTGTTTTACTATACGCAATTACATCTTGCTTTAATTGTTCAAAATCCACTCTTAATCGCCTCCTCAGATGAATCCATCCCTTATGTAACGACTCTATTGGTTAGTAATTCACTTTTGGAATACTATTATTTACTTCTATTTTCGCATGTAATTAGGTTTTTCAAACATTAAAAAACGCAATGCCTCGTTTATCTCGGAAACGAAACACTGCGTTGATCACAATTTATAGAAAAACATTTAATAAAATTTGGAGCGGGTGAAGAGAATCGAACTCTCGACCAGAGCTTGGAAGGCTCTTGTTTTACCACTAAACTACACCCGCAAATATGAATTACATATAAGATATTAGAATAACTTATGTAAAGTAGTATAGCATGTAAAAAAAGTAGAGGCAAGAATTTTATCGAAAAAAGTCGAAAAAGTGATGAGAGACCTCATCACTTTTTCAATTCTTTATCAATTGCCTTCTTCATACTATCGAAATCAGGGTTTGCAAGATTTCCGTTTACATATACAGAAGGAGCACCTTGAACTTTTAATTTTTGAGCACGATCTGAATCTTTACGTACTTTTTCTTTAATGTCTTTACTGTGTAAATCTTTCTTAAATTGCTCTACATCAACTTTTGGAAGTTTCTCTTTCACAATGCTAAGAAGCAAATCTTCTGTAATCCATTCTTCCGTATCTTTCTTTTGATTTTGATAAATCTCATCATAGAAGATCCAGAATGAATCTTTATCTTGTTTATAAATTGCTTCACCAGCTGCTGCACCTAAATCCGAGTCTTTTCCGATAAATGGGAAGTTAATAAAATATAACTGCACTTTGCCTTTATCAATATACTCTTCTTTTAATCGAGGTAATACTGTTACATCCCAAGTACGACAAGCAGGACATTTAAAGTCTCCAAATTCAACTACCTTAACTGGAGCATCATCTTTCCCTAAAGATTGTTGCGTAGAATAAGCAAACATCTCATTCCCTTTATCTTTTTTGTCATTTATGATGCTATACGCAATTGTTCCAATTACAATCAATACTGCGATAGAAAAAACTATACCAAGAGCCATGAGTTTATTTGATTTCATATACATTCCTCTTTAAATTCATATTCTGTATACAGCATTGTACACAATACACATAATATCAACACTTATATACGTCACGCAATGAACACGCTCACATAAATTACAAAAACACAATAATTGTGACGATATTGTGTCACAATTTGTCACAATTTATTCAAAAAAAGAAGCTCCTCTGTAGGAACTTCTCTTAACTTACTGCTTTTTTACGCGCGCTATTTAACATCGACTGCTCTATTTTTATATCATGACGAATTACTAATTTCTCACTAACTGCTTGAACATACTCATCATGGCTTATATAGCCTTCTTTCTCCATTAGTCTCAAAACGACATTTCGTCTCTCTACTGCTTTATCATAGTTTTGGGCAGGTGAGTAATAAGCAGGTGCTTTTACTACAGCAGCCATCATTGCACTTTCAGCCAACGTTAATTGGTTCACCTTTTTACCGAAGTAAAGGTTTGCTGCTTTTTCAATTCCCCACGCTCCTTCTCCATAATAAATATTACTTACATATAATTTTAAAATTTCATCCTTCGTAAATGTGCGTTCAATTTTTTTCGTATAAAAAATCTCTTTCCACTTACGAGAAAATGTACGTTCATTTGTTAAAAAAGCATTTTTAGATAGCTGTTGTGTAATCGTGCTTCCTCCTTGCACGACACCACCAGCCTTTATATTCTCAACTGAGGCTCTAATAATTGCTATATAATCTAAACCGTTATGATGATAAAATCTTTTATCTTCTGTCGCAATAAATGCATGTGTTAATGATTCTGGCACCTCTAACTTAGCCGGTACATGTAATTTACTAATATCACTTTTCTCAATCATTACATTTCCAATGAATAATAACGTACAACTTAACAATAATAATAATATAATGGCTTTATAAAAAAGTTTAGTCATTGGATTTAATGCAACTTTTTGATGATAGTTCACCCTAGATAATACTCGTTCTTTCATCTTGAACACCTCTTTTCCACACAGCATATAACTCTTACTTTAAGAATACATTGTTGTAAAAAAATATCCCATCGATTTCTCTTACACGTACCTTACATCATTGTAAGGTATAAAGTGAAACTTTAATGAGCCCTCATCAATCAGGCTTACTGCCCAGCAAATAGTGGGATAAAAAAGTATTGTATCACAGTATTTTTTTATCTACTATTCATCTGAAATATTGAATATAGGTTATGTTAAAGCACGAATAACCAATAAAAGAGAAACCCTTAAGACTATTATATTTTCACTTTACACTTTAATTATATCATCTACAAATATATATACTTTTGACTATCTAGTAATCTAAATGTATATAACATATAGATTTATTATACAGAACAAACGTTCTGCAAATCAATACTAGTGCTATTATTATTTTGACCTTTTTCTTAAACAGTATACAAAAAAGAGTAGTGATTCGAATGTATCTCAAATCGGCTACTCTTTTCTTTACAATCTTCCTATTAAATTATACGGCTGTACTTCCCACGTTTCATACGGAATAAAATGTGTTGCTCTCATTGCATCAAGCGTTCTGGATTTCATATGAGGACGCGTTATATACTCATCTATGTTCTCTTCATTTAAATCAACAAATTTAGCCTCTTGTATCTCTTCAGGTTGAGTTTTTATTTCACCACTTATATATGCTACTTTAAAAACAACAGCTAGAATATGCATAGAGGTATTATAATAAACCCCTGTAATTCCGATAGGCTTCACCGTTAACCCTGTTTCCTCTTTTATTTCCCTACAGACAGCTTGATCGAGCGCTTCGCCTTCTTCTACCTGTCCTCCTGGCAACTCCCACGTATCAGCTCGCCAGTGCACTTTTGTTAATAACACTTCATTTTTTTCATTTGTTAAATAACCTGCTACAGCAACTATATGCTTTGGTGTCTTATGTTCCATATTAAGCCTCCTAGAGATAATGAATATTTTATATATCCCTATAATCATATTCACTACCTACAACAAAATACCTTTAATACTTCATCACTTTAATTAACTTCATAAAAAAAGACCCTATCCGCTAAGCGAAAAGGGTCATCTATCGTATTACTCTCCTAAGTCTACGTTGTGATAAACTTGTTGAACATCTTCCAAATCTTCTAATGCATCAACCATTTTCTCAAATTGTGCTTGAGCATCTTCAGGAAGTGTTACATCACTTTGTGCAAGCATTGTTAATTCTGCAACTGTAAACTCCTCAACGCCAGCACCTTTAAGTGCAGATTGTACTGCATGGAATTGATCTGGTTCAGCATACACGATAACAGAATCTTCTTCTTCTAGAATGTCACGTGCATCTACATCTGCTTCCATTAAAATTTCAAGAACTTCATCTGATGTTTTACCTTCAAGGCCGATAACAGCTGTCGCATCAAACATGTAAGCTACAGAACCGTTCACACCCATATTACCACTGTTTTTGCTAAATGCAGCTCGTACATCTGCTGCAGTACGGTTTACGTTATTTGTAAGTGTATCTACAATAACCATAGCTCCATTTGGTCCGAATCCTTCATAACGAAGCTCGTCATAATTTTCTTCTGAACCGCCTTTTGCTTTTTCAACTGCACGATCAATAATTGTTCTTGGAACATTGTATGTTTTCGCACGCTCTAATACAACTCTTAGCGCTTGGTTTGATTCTGGATCTGGCTCGCCTTGTTTTGCTGCCACATAAATTTCACGCCCAAATTTCGCGTATATACGGCTTGTATTTGCATCTTTTGATGCTTTTTTGTCTTTAATATTGTTCCATTTACGGCCCATACTTTCCACTCTCTTTCCCGTTTTAAATCTACATAAAAATATTAATATGAAATATAATGTGTGTTCAACACATTTTTAAAAGAAATATAAAAAGTTCATTTTTGATTCATATTACAGACATAATATAAATCACTATCATTTTGTTCTTTCGACAAGTTATATTATACATGAATTCCTACGTTTATTACGAATTTTAGAAGCACCTAGTATAATTTAACAAAAAGAAGTTTTTAGAGATTACAAACTTAACCGTTGATAATGTACTAATATCTACTGGTGGTATCGGATTTAACTTCATGTCACCGGGGTGGAGAAATTCTCTCTAGAGTACTCGAAAGAAATATTGTATATACAATATTTTTTCTGCTTATTTTGTCATGTAATGAAAAGAAAACAAAAAAGCTCTATACTAATTGTATAGAGCTTTTTTACGCCGTTCATGATACCGATGGTCGGGGTCGAACCGACACTCCCGAAGGAACACGATTTTGAGTCGTGCGCGTCTGCCAATTCCGCCACATCGGCACAAAAGAAAAGGCGGCAACCGGATTTGAACCGGTGATAAAGGTTTTGCAGACCTCTGCCTTACCACTTGGCTATGCCGCCATATTAAATTTTATTGGAGCGGAAGACGGGATTCGAACCCGCGACCCCAACCTTGGCAAGGTTGTATTCTACCACTGAACTACTTCCGCAAAAATGGCTGGGCTAGCTGGATTCGAACCAGCGCATGACGGAGTCAAAGTCCGTTGCCTTACCGCTTGGCTATAGCCCATCGAATTCTTACTTAATTATATGTAAGTATCCATTAGATTATTTGCAATTTTTAAAATAAAAATGGGGCGACTGATGGGAATCGAACCCACGAATGCCGGAGCCACAATCCGGTGCGTTAACCACTTCGCCACAACCGCCATGTTGTGTAAATATATTTGGCAGGGGCAGTAGGAATCGAACCCACACTGGAGGTTTTGGAGACCTCAGTTCTACCTTTAAACTATGCCCCTATGTAAATGGTGGAGGGGGGCAGATTCGAACTGCCGAACCCGAAGGAGCGGATTTACAGTCCGCCGCGTTTAGCCACTTCGCTACCCCTCCGAAACTTACATGGTGCCGGCTAGAGGACTTGAACCCCCAACCTACTGATTACAAGTCAGTTGCTCTACCAATTGAGCTAAGCCGGCGTATTTTATTAAAATAAATGGTGGCTCGGGACGGAATCGAACCGCCGACACGAGGATTTTCAGTCCTCTGCTCTACCGACTGAGCTACCGAGCCTTATTAAAATGGCGGTCCCGACCGGGGTCGAACCGGCGATCTCCTGCGTGACAGGCAGGCATGTTAACCACTACACCACGGGACCATTTGGTTGCGGGGACAGGATTTGAACCTGCGACCTTCGGGTTATGAGCCCGACGAGCTACCGTGCTGCTCCACCCCGCGATAATACTATTTATATAAAATTTATATGGTGGAGGATGACGGGATCGAACCGCCGACCCCCTGCTTGTAAGGCAGGTGCTCTCCCAGCTGAGCTAATCCTCCAAAGTGGTGACCCGTACGGGATTCGAACCCGTGTTACCGCCGTGAAAGGGCGGTGTCTTAACCACTTGACCAACGGGCCAAACATTATAAATCCTATGGCGGAGAGCAAGGGATTCGAACCCTTGATACGCTTGTGACGTATACACGATTTCCAATCGTGCTCCTTCGGCCAACTCGGACAGCTCTCCAATGGCTCCGCAGGTAGGAATCGAACCTACGACCGATCGGTTAACAGCCGATAGCTCTACCGCTGAGCTACTGCGGAATAATATTGCCTGGCAACGTCCTACTCTCACAGGGACAAGGTCCCAACTACCATCGGCGCTAGAGAGCTTAACTTCCGTGTTCGGTATGGGAACGGGTGTGACCTCTCTGCCATCATTACCAGACATTATTCTTTTGAGACAATCATTATTATAACTTATTTACTTTAAAAGTCAACAAGTTTTTTATGTTCTCTCAAAACTAGATAACATTGCT
>NZ_JBEUTW010000017.1:0-11991 GCF_040492675.1 Bacillus sp. AP50 | reverse complement strand
ATGTTTTTCTCAAAACGTGCTTGCAATACTTTCAATAACTCTTCACGTTTTTCTACTAGTAAGTCATTTTTATTTCCTGTCATATTAGTCCTCCCTGATGTATGTACTGATAGTAGTTTAAGTATATATTTTATAATAAATCATCTCAATATGAAGACCGTTTCAATCATATGTCTTGTACAAACATCTATTACAAAGTCCTAAAACCCTCCATACTCTCTTCAAGCATATAGTGTGAAAACCACATCAAGTTCTGCTTCATAATAGCCACATGAACTCCTGGTTGGTCAGAACTATATGCCATTCCTTTAAATATAATTAATTCTGTATCAACTTCCATATCCATTAATCCTTGATATAGATCATATGCATTTGTAATCGGAATTCTTGCATCCTTTTCCCCATGTTGAATTAAGGTAGGCGTACAAGCTGATTTAATATACGTCATAGGTGATGTCTTCGTATATATATCTGGATCATTCCATGGAGTATTTCCTAAATACATTCTAATAAAGTAAGGTATATCTGTATTTACATAATGGGTACTCCAGTTAGTTATTCCACCGCCAACTGAAATAGCTTTAAACCTGCTACTAAATGTAGAACAAAAAGCTGATACATATCCACCATTGCTCCATCCCATAACTCCTACTCTATCTTTATCTACTATCCCTTGATCAACTAGTTTATCAACTCCTGATATAACATCGTCGTAGTCAGCAATCCCCTGTTTTCTATAGTTAGCTTTTAAAAATTCATTACCATAACCTGAACTTCCTCTGTAATTTGGTTCTAAAACGATAAAGCCTTTTTCAACAAACTGTTCAATCGGATATTTCTCATTGAAGCAGTCTGAAAATATCGGAAAAGATGCCCAAGCCGGACCACCGTGAATTACTACTAATAAAGGATATTTTTTATTAGTGTCAAACTCTACTGGCGTTGATAAAACACCTTCTATTTCAAGACCATCACTACTTTTCCATGAGATGATTTCCCTGTTACTTTTAAGTTTCCCTTTGAAAAAGCTATTTTCATCCGTTATTTTTTTATCGTCTAAATAGATTTCAAAGGTTTCATTTGTTATAGCCTTATTATAGGTTATATGATTTCCATCCTTTGTTATAGAGGCATCCATTATAAAGCCATCTATCTTGTCGCTTAATGCTTCCACAGTGCCATCTTCAGCTAGTAATCCAATACGATAATTCGTTTTATCCTGCCATCTAATTAAAATTCCTTTAGCTGTCCACTGTAATGGCATAACTGTACTATCAAAGTTTGTTAGAGGCTGAATTACCTCTCCAGTATTCATATCATATATCTCTAACGTACTATCTTGTATATGGTTTCTATAGTAATCCTTCTCTCTTATGCTTGCTGTGTAACATATTTTACTGCCGTCAGGAGAAAAGCAAACACTCCCTCCCAACAACTTATCCACATTCAGCTTTTGTAGCTCTCCAGCTTTAATATGGAGTATGTATAGATCTCCATTTATATAATCTGCCATATTTGAGCTTGGTGTCGTTATAAATACAACCTTTTTACCATCATTTGAAATATCAAATTCATGGATATGAAAGTCCTTACCATCCGTTAATTGATAAACAACTCTGTTCTCGTGTTCATCTGTATCACTTTGTATCACCTTTTCTATTTCAATGTAATATAAACAATTATTCTGGTGTTCCTTACCTATATGTTGAAAATCTCCATATAGGTCCTTACGTTTCTTTATCTCTTCACATTCTTTTGACTGCGTAACATAATAAAGACCCTTGCCAGTAGGACCCCATTTGAATGTACTGACTCCTTCTTTCTCATCAGTAATTTGAACCTCTCTATAATCATCTAGTGACTTAACAAATATCTGATTTTCCCCGTCACCAACTGGACTAAGATATGCGATACACCTAGCATCTGGAGACCATAATGGGTGTGTACTATCTATATCACCATTTGATAATGGGTAACTCTGCTTCTTATCTTTTTCATATATCCATACATGATTCCTATATGTATTGTCTTTCCAATCAGCCGTCTTCTTAACAAATGCTACGTTTTTACCATCATCACTTATGTTTGTACTTGATACGGTTGGTAATGAAATAATCTCTTCTATACTTAAATATGTTTTTGCTTTCACTTTCATATAATAAGCCCCCTTGTAATGTCCATGAATCTACCGTCTCTTCTTGTCGTAATAAAGGAAATTGTTCACGGATACTTAAAATAGTAACGGAAAATTCAGATAAATAAAAGTGAATCCGATAAAGTAAAACTTTAATCTATAGGGCTCTTTCCGCTTATCAATTTTAGATGTTCTTTTTCGACACAAAAATACCCCTTTAGATAAAATATCTAAAGGGGTGCAAATTTGTAAATTTATTTTAAAGCTATAACTATATTTATTAACCTACCAATCTCCTACTCAACAGTAACAGACTTAGCTAAGTTACGTGGCTTATCAACGTCACACTCGCGGTGAAGTGCTGCGTAGTATGAGATAAGTTGTAATGGAATAACTGCTACTAGCGGTGCTAGCGCTTCGTGTACAGCTGGTAATACGAAGCTGTCACCTTCCATTTCTAAGCCTTTCATTGAGATGATACATGGGTTAGCCCCGCGTGCTACTACTTCTTTCACGTTACCACGAATTCCAAGGTTTACGTGCTCTTGTGTAGCAAGTGCGATAACTGGTGTACCATTTTCAATTAAAGCGATTGTACCGTGTTTTAACTCTCCTCCAGCGAATCCTTCTGCTTGGATGTAAGAGATTTCTTTTAGTTTTAACGCACCTTCTAATCCTACGTAGAAGTCTACGCTACGGCCGATGAAGAAACAGTTACGCGTTGTTGCTAAAAATTGTTTTGCTAATGCGTCCATTTCTTCTTTTTGATCACAAAGTTCTATCATTGCATTTGCTACAAGTCCTAGTTCGTGTGTTAAATCGAAATCAAGAACTTCACCTTTTGCTTTAGCAATATCAGCCGCTAAAATTGAAAGTACTGCAAGCTGTGCTGTGTAAGCTTTCGTTGATGCAACTGCAATTTCTGGTCCAGCGTATAACGGAAGTGTATAATCAGCTTCACGAGAAAGCGTAGAACCAGGCACGTTTGTAATTGTTAATGCTTTATGCCCCATTTCATTTGTTTGTACAAGTACTGCACGGCTATCAGCTGTTTCACCACTTTGTGAAATGTAAATGAAGAATGGTCTTTCTGTTAATAATGGCATGTTGTAAGAGAATTCACTTGCCACGTGTACTTCAACTGGCATTTTTGCAAACTTCTCGATAAATTGTTTTCCAACAAGACCTGCATGATAACTCGTTCCACATGCAATGATGTAAATGCGATCGCTATCTAAAATCGCATTGCGGATGTCTTGATTTAATTCAATTTCGCCATTTTCATCTTGATACTTTTGAATTATATTACGGATTACAAGTGGTTGCTCATCGATTTCTTTAAGCATGAAATGAGGATATGTTCCCTTTTCAATATCACTTGCGTCTAATTCCGCTGTAAACGGTGCACGTTCAATCGTTTCACCTTGTAAGTTTTTAATTGTAATACTTTCTTTCGTTACGATTACGATTTCTTTATCCATTAACTCAATGAATTGATCTGTAACTTGTAACATCGCCATAGCGTCGCTTGCCACAACATTAAAGTTGTCACCAACACCTACTAATAGCGGGCTTTTGTTTTTAGCAACATAAATCATGTTTGGATTTTCAGCATCAAGTAATCCGATTGCATAAGAGCCATGTAAAAGAGATAGCGTATTACGGAACGCTTCTTCTACACTTAATCCTGTGCTCACTTGTTGTTCCATAAGCTGTACGATAACCTCTGTATCTGTTTCACTTACGAACGTTACATCTTGTAAATATTCCTTTTTCACTAATTCATAGTTTTCAATTACACCGTTATGAACTAATGTAAAGCGTTTTGATGTACTTTGATGCGGATGCGCGTTTACTTTACTTGGAACACCGTGTGTAGCCCAGCGTGTGTGTCCGATACCTACGCTTGCTGCTACGTTCTCATCTACGATTTCACGAAGTTTTGCGATACGGCCTTTTTCTTTGTATACAACAACACCGTTCTCTGCTTGTACTGCAATACCTGCTGAATCATATCCACGATATTCTAGCTTTTCTAAACCTTTTAATAAAATTTCCTTTGCATCTTGCTCTCCAATAAATCCTACGATTCCACACATGTTTAGTCGCCGTTACAAATGCTTACACTGCTCTGCGAACATGTAACGACATAGTCCGATACCATTTTTATTTATACTAAAAAACGGATTACATATTGCTAGCCCTGTAAGCTTGTAACGGCTTTCACCTTCCTCTCGATTGGGTTTAAGTCCGTATATACTTATACAGCTAGTTTTCATCCGTTCCTCTTCTCTCATCACACTTTCACCTTTGTCCACTAAGTCACCTTAATGATTTAAGTAAAAGCTTGCGGTTGTGATGAACAACCGGGAGTCATCCGCCGAAATCTCGATAAACCCCACCTCGTCAACTACACTATTTGTAGTTCTGGCGCTTTTATAATTTACAATATTTCCTTTGAGAAAAAGAACAAGACCATCTTATAACAAACATGGATAAACCGTCAATGAAATTTTTTTCATCGTCTATAAAACATATGAAAAAGGAGCACTTTTTGTGCTCCTTTTTCATATAAATTCAGCTAATTATTCAGCGCCAACTTCGGCTTTCACAACTTCTACAATGCGATGTACATATGCATCACAAACTTCTTGTGTTGGTGCTTCTGCCATTACACGAATAAGTGGCTCTGTTCCAGATGGGCGAACAAGAATACGGCCATCACCGTTCATTTCTTCCTCTACAACACGAATAATTTCTTTAATTTTTTCATTTTCTAATGCTAATTTTTTATCTGTTACACGAACGTTTACTAGCAATTGTGGGAATTTCGTCATTTCCCCTGCAAGCTCAGATAATGGCTTTTTCGTCATTTTCATGATGTTTACAAGTTGAAGTGCACTTAACATTCCATCACCAGTTGTAATGTAATCAAGTAAGATAATATGGCCTGATTGTTCTCCACCTAGGTTGTAACCTCCGCGCTTCATTTCTTCCATTACGTAGCGGTCACCAACTGCTGTTTTATCACTTGTAATATTATTTGCTTCAAGTGCTTTGTAGAAACCTAAGTTACTCATAACAGTTGAAACAACTGTATTATGTTTTAATTGACCAGTTTCTTTCATGTACTTCGCACAAATGAACATAATTTGATCACCGTCAACGATGTTTCCTTTTTCGTCTACAGCAATTAAACGGTCGCCATCGCCATCAAAAGCAAGTCCGATATCCGCACCTTTTTCTTTTACCAATTCAGCTAAGCCTTCTGGATGTGTAGATCCTACACCCTCATTAATATTCATACCATTTGGAGAAGTTCCCATCGTTGAAATATCAGCTTCTAGGTCTGCAAATAAGTATGGAGCAAGAGAAGAAGTTGCACCATGTGCACAATCTAAAGCGATATGTAGGCCAGAGAAATCTTCTTCAACAGTTTGTTTAATGTACTGTAAATATTTTTGTCCACCTTCAAAGTAATCACTCACTTGTCCAAGATTAGTACCTGTCGGACGTGGTAGTTCATCAACTTCTTTGTCTAATAAAGCTTCAATCTCAGCTTCTTGCTCATCTGTTAATTTAAAGCCGTCTGAACCAAAGAATTTAATACCGTTATCTTGTACTGGATTATGAGATGCAGAAATCATAACACCCGCTTGTGCGTCTAGTGCTTTTGTTAAATAAGCAACGCCCGGTGTAGAAATAACGCCAAGGCGCATTACTTCTGCTCCAGTTGATAATAGCCCTGCTACTAAAGCTCCTTCTAACATATGGCCAGATACACGTGTATCACGACCAATAATTACTTTTGGACGATCTGTATCTTTTGTTAATACATAACCACCAAAACGTCCAATTTTGAAAGCTAATTCAGGTGTTAACTCCTTATTTGCAACTCCGCGTACTCCATCTGTACCAAAATATTTACCCATTATGATTCGCTCCTTTTTCTTGCTCTTTTTGATTGTGATTATCTACTGTTGGTTCTTGACTCGTTTCTTTATCTTTATCTTTATCTTGATTTTGATTTTGGTTTTGATTCTTTTCCTGTTCTTTTTCTGAATCAGGTTCAGGATTTTTTGGTTTCTCATTTTGATTTTCTTGATCGGTGTTTGAATCCGGTTGTTGACCGTTACCCTGTACTTCTTTATCTGGTTTTTCTTTCTTCACAATAGTAACTTTAGCACTTTTTTGTTTTGGCTCTATTGAAATATTACCAGGACCACTCACTTGAATTGAAATATCTTTCGTTCCTGGAGATACATTTTGCAGATTAATTACCGCTGTTATTTGAGCAGCTGTTATTTTATCTACTATACTTGCTTCTCCTGAAATATCAACACTTATCTTTCCATCTTGCGGCGAAAGTAGCTGAGCAGTAACATCTTTAGAAAGTCCATTTTTCTGGATTGGGATACCATCAATCGTTTTTGTTTTCGTTTGTTTTGTTTTTTGCACTCCCACCGAAACCTTCACTTGATTCGGTTTGGCACTTGTTACACCCTTGGGTAATAAAACAGAGGCATCGAATGTTGTAGACTCTGTCAATTGACTAAGATCTACTTCGACCCCCTCTAGCGATTGTATATTATCCAAAATATCTTTTGGACCAGCTATCGTTACTTCTCTCGGTTCAACACTGATATTTGTAACCGCCAATCCTTCTGCTAAACTCCCCTTCTTCGTATACGTTACAGGAACAGTTTTTTCAGTATTATTGGCTGTATTTTGCGTTGCCACATTCAACGTTACACTAATCTTAGATGGACTTGTTCTTACATTTAAACGTTTTCCTTCTTTATTGTATAATGTAACTTCGGGCGTTTTTGTAACAGTTTTATTAACACCTTTTAAATCAACATACGCTTTGGCAGATGAAATGCTTTCAATTTCTTCTTTCGTCCCAACTACCTCAACAGTATCCGGTTTAAGGCTTGATTTTTCTAGAGTAGCCCCCGCTGGCATCTGATCCTCATTTGATAATTTCAGATCTACATGAACATATTTTCTCGCCTTTTCATGAAGAGTAACTTTAATTGTTGATGGCTGAACTGTTCCTTTCACATCATCTGGAAGCCCGTTCGTTTTTAAAGAAATCTCATAAGTTCCTTTTGGACTATCTCGCAAATCAACCGGTATGTCAAATTGTTTTTTTGCTTTTGCTGTAGCAACTGATGCTTTTGGGCCTTCTAATTTTACTTTAACGCCCTCTGCCGGAATACCACTTACAATATATTTCTCCTCATCATACTTAAGATTAATAGCATAATTAGTTAATGTTTCTTTCGTATCATTTGCAAAAGGTAATATACCTGATGTCGTATTTTTTTCAGTTAACGTCGCTGACATAAAAAGCATACACGCCAATAGTAATGAGATCCCTTTTAAAAACCAATGATTCTCCATTAACTTATCCATGACGCTTTCTCCTCCAATTCCATAAAGACGAAGAAGTCGTTTTTTCGTTTCCACTAAATTCAGCTAATAACATATCCTTCAGCTGTTCTGTCTTCAAATCACGATGCAACTTACCATTTTTCGTTAAAGAAATTTGACCAGTTTCTTCAGACACAACTACTGTAATACTATCAGTAACTTCACTAACTCCCATTGCAGCACGATGTCTAGTTCCTAATTCTTTAGAAATAAACGGACTTTCTGATAATGGAAGATAGCATGCTGCTGCTTTAATTGTACTTCCTTGCATAATTACCGCTCCGTCATGAAGAGGTGTATTTGGAATAAAAATATTAATAAGTAATTCCGATGATACGTTTGCATTCAGCGGAATACCCGTTTCCACATAATCACCCATACCGGTCTCTTTTGACAAAGTAATTAATGCACCAATTCTACGTTTCCCCATATATTCGGTTGCTTTTGCTATCGCTGTTGCAACCATTTCAGGTTCATCATCCTCATGCGTTCCAACACGCGAAAATAAACTTCCGCGCCCTAGCTGCTCAAGTGCTCTTCGCAATTCTGGCTGAAAGATAATAATAACGGCTAAAAATCCCCACGTTAATACTTGTTCAGTTAGCCAAGATAGCGTACGCAATTCAAGGAAAATACTGATCATCTTAACGACGATAATAACTGTAATCCCTTTTAAAAGTTGAACAGCTTTCGTCCCTCGGATTATAAGAATTAGCTTATATATAATAAACCATACAATGGCAATATCTAATGCCGTACTAAGATATTTCAAAATGGTCGTATCTTCAAAAGGCATGCTATCCCTTCCTCCTACTTACGAGCAATTCTATCCATATATTGAAATATTGTTTTATGCTCTATCTGTATGTATTTCCAACAACTAGTTAATTATACCATACATGAAACAAACGACAATTACAAACAACCCCCTTTAGCTCAAATTGGTAAGATGTCAAACATTTTTATTGTACAGTATAATATAAATCATTATTATACGCCTATTTTCAAATAAAAAAAGCAACTTCTCAGTTGCTTTTCTTACATTTATTTTAGTTTTTCACCGAATAAAGAACCCATTAAAGCAACTGCTGTTGTTGCCGTTCTATTTCTCTCATCTAAAATCGTATTTACCTCAACAAATTCAGCAGATGTGATAATATCAGCTTCTGCTAACATTTCCATCGCCAAATGACTTTCACGATAAGATAGACCGCCAATTACAGGCGTTCCAACACCTGGTGCATCATGAGGATCAAGACCGTCTAAATCTAATGATAAGTGTACACCATCAGTATGAGATAAATATGCGATTGTTTCTTCCATAACAGCCGTCATCCCCATACGATCAATTTCATGCATTGAGAACACTTTAATACCTTCATTGCGAATGAAATCTTTTTCTCCTTCATCCAATGCACGCGCACCAATAATTACGACATTCTCTTTTTTCACCTTTGGATATGCTCCGTATAAATCTACAAGTGAAGAATGTCCATAACCTAAACTTGCTGCAAGTGACATACCATGAATATTTCCAGATGGTGAAGTTTCCTCTGTATTTAAATCACCGTGTGCATCATACCAAATAACGCCTAAGTTTTTATAATGTTTTGCTACACCAGCTAATGTACCGATAGCAATACTATGGTCACCACCTAATACAAGTGGAAAACGACCTTCTTCTATAATATGATCCACCTTACTTGCTAATTCATTACATACAGTTGCAACTTGTGTAAGGTTTCTTAATTTTGTATTTTCATCTATCTCTTTTTCTCTCTCTATACATATATCTCCCATATCTTTAACGTCATATCCAATTTCTTCAATTCTTTCAATTACCCCTGCATAACGGATCGCGCTCGGTCCCATATCAACTCCACGACGCATCTGTCCTAAATCCATTGGAACTCCAATAACTGAGATTTCTTTTTTCATAGATAGTATCCCCCTTTTATGCCTTCACTAAATATTTTAAATCTTTTATATAGTCTGACTCAACTCGACATTTTTCTGTATGGATATACAATTTATTCACTTATATTCATACTGAAAACCAAATTTCAAGACTATTCTATGTATAAAGTTAACTTAATGAAACAATCGCAATCACTATTATTAAATAATAATAATAAAACACTCCTACATTTAGAAGTGTTTTTCTGATGCTATTTTCCATACTATTGCAATATTTTTTGTTGTCATTTCAATATTTTCTTCTGCTACTTTATATGCTTCTTCTAGTGTCATCGGTCTCGTTGTAATACTAAATACCGCATCTATTCCTTTCTCGTACACAGCTGAATAATCAGATGATACAGACCCTCCAATAGCAATTACAGGCACAGAAAAACGTTTTGCACGCCCCGCAACACCCACAGGAGCCTTTCCATATGCAGTTTGTCTATCTATTCTACCTTCACCAGTTATAATGAGATTTGCATCTTCTATATGTTTATCGAAATTTGTATAATCTAATACAATTTCAATGCCCCTCCGCAAGTCTCCCTTTAACACTGAAATAACAGCCGCTCCCATTCCTCCCGCTGCCCCTGCACCAGGTATTTCAGATACATCAAAAGATACATATCGTTTAAGCATATTCGCATAATGTTGTAAATTCTCATCTAGCTCTTTCATCATCTCTACATTTGCACCCTTTTGTCTCCCAAATATGAAAGATGCTCCCTGCATTCCGACTAATGGATTATCCACATCACATGCCGCTTCTATCTTTACCCCCTTTAAGCGGGGGTCCATTCGTGAAAAATCAATAGCAACAATCGAATGTAATGTGCCTCCAGATGGATCTATTACTTCACCCTTGTCATTTATAAATCTTACTCCTAAAGCTGCTAACATACCTGCCCCACCATCATTTGTAGCACTTCCTCCAAGTCCTAAAATTATGTACTCCACTCCTTGATCTAGCGCATGTAATATAAGTTCTCCTGTTCCTTTTGTCGTTGTAATAAGTGGGTTGCGCTTTTCAACTGGAACGTGCTGTAATCCTGATGCTGCTGCCATTTCAATAAACGCTGTCTTTTTATCTTTAGAAATGCCATAAAAAGCTTGTATACCTTCTCTAAGCGGTCCTGTCACACTAATTGATATAATTCTCCCCCCTGTAGCATCAACAAGTGATTCAACCGTCCCTTCTCCTCCATCTCCAATTGGTATTTTCACATACTCTGCATTAGGAAAAATTGCTCTAAAACCTCTTTCAATAGCTCCACATACTTCTATAGCTTTTAGGCTTTCTTTATATGAATCAGATGCAATAACAACTTTCACAATTATCTCCCCATCCCTTATTTTTACGTTTTCTTCATTTTAAACGACAAGTATAAAAGTTGTCTTTTTAAACACAAAAAAAGCTTACATCATATGATGTAAGCTTTTTTATTTAGATGGAGCCTAGCGGGATCGAACCGCTGACCTCCTGCGTGCAAGGCAGGCGCTCTCCCAGCTGAGCTAAGGCCCCTTATTAATTAAGCGGAAGACGGGATTCGAACCCGCGACCCCAACCTTGGCAAGGTTGTATTCTACCACTGAACTACTTCCGCAAAAATGATGAGCCATGAAGGACTCGAACCTTCGACCCTCTGATTAAAAGTCAGATGCTCTACCAACTGAGCTAATGGCTCGTAAATGGCTGGGCTAGCTGGATTCGAACCAGCGCATGACGGAGTCAAAGTCCGTTGCCTTACCGCTTGGCTATAGCCCATTAATATTTACTAGTATGGTTATCTTTTCAAAAAAATAAACCCTCTCAGGTTATTTTAAAGAAAATGGTGGAGGGGGGCAGATTCGAACTGCCGAACCCGAAGGAGCGGATTTACAGTCCGCCGCGTTTAGCCACTTCGCTACCCCTCCGACATTTTAAATATATATGGTGGAGGATGACGGGATCGAACCGCCGACCCCCTGCTTGTAAGGCAGGTGCTCTCCCAGCTGAGCTAATCCTCCAAAAGTGGTGACCCGTACGGGATTCGAACCCGTGTTACCGCCGTGAAAGGGCGGTGTCTTAACCACTTGACCAACGGGCCAAAAAAGTTTTAAACCTATTCCCAAGCTTCCAACCGGGCTTGAACCGGTGACCTCTTCCTTACCATGGAAGTGCTCTACCAGCTGAGCTATGGAAGCATAATGGCTCCGCAGGTAGGACTCGAACCTACGACCGATCGGTTAACAGCCGATAGCTCTACCACTGAGCTACTGCGGAATAATATTAGCCTGGCAACGTCCTACTCTCACAGGGACAAGGTCCCAACTACCATCGGCGCTAGAGAGCTTAACTTCCGTGTTCGGTATGGGAACGGGTGTGACCTCTCTGCCATCATTACCAGACTTTTATCATTATAAACATTTCTTTCGAAATGTCAAGAAGAAATTTTAATGCATATTCCTTCAAAACTAGA
>NZ_JBEUTW010000016.1:0-2694 GCF_040492675.1 Bacillus sp. AP50 | reverse complement strand
TATAAAAAACTTGTTGACTTTAAAAGTTAAATAAGTTAAAATGATTCTTGTCTTAAATGAATACAGTTTGGTGATGATGGCAGAGAGGTCACACCCGTTCCCATACCGAACACGGAAGTTAAGCTCTCTAGCGCCGATGGTAGTTGGGACCTTGTCCCTGTGAGAGTAGGACGTCGCCAAGCAAAATGGAGGATTAGCTCAGCTGGGAGAGCACCTGCCTTACAAGCAGGGGGTCGGCGGTTCGATCCCGTCATCCTCCACCATATATGTCGGAGGGGTAGCGAAGTGGCTAAACGCGGCGGACTGTAAATCCGCTCCTTCGGGTTCGGCAGTTCGAATCTGCCCCCCTCCACCATTCTTAATTAATGGGCTATAGCCAAGCGGTAAGGCAACGGACTTTGACTCCGTCATGCGCTGGTTCGAATCCAGCTAGCCCAGCCATTAAGAGCCATTAGCTCAGTTGGTAGAGCATCTGACTTTTAATCAGAGGGTCGAAGGTTCGAGTCCTTCATGGCTCACCATTTTAATGAAATATGCGGGTGTGGCGGAATTGGCAGACGCACTAGACTTAGGATCTAGCGCCTTTGGCGTGGGGGTTCGACTCCCTTCACCCGCACTTTTAATAAAATAACTCATACATGTCTTGCGGAAGTAGTTCAGTGGTAGAATACAACCTTGCCAAGGTTGGGGTCGCGGGTTCGAATCCCGTCTTCCGCTCCAATTTTCAATATGACATGCCGGGGTGGCGGAACAGGCAGACGCACAGGACTTAAAATCCTGCGGTGGGTGACCACCGTGCGGGTTCGACCCCCGCCCTCGGCACCATATGCGCCCGTAGCTCAATTGGATAGAGCGTTTGACTACGGATCAAGAGGTTAGGGGTTCGACTCCTCTCGGGCGCGCTTTTATTAACGGGAAGTGGCTCAGCTTGGTAGAGCACCTGGTTTGGGACCAGGGGGTCGCAGGTTCAAATCCTGTCTTCCCGATATTCCCAAAAAACATGGGGCCTTAGCTCAGCTGGGAGAGCGCCTGCCTTGCACGCAGGAGGTCAGCGGTTCGATCCCGCTAGGCTCCACTTTATTTAATATATGTCTCGGAGGTATACCCAAGTTCGGCTGAAGGGATCGGTCTTGAAAACCGACAGGCGGTGAGAATCGCGCGGGGGTTCGAATCCCTCTACCTCCTCCATTTTTTCTTTAATGGTTTAGACATATAATAATAAAATATTTATTTTTTCCTTCATGGAGGTATACCCAAGTTCGGCTGAAGGGATCGGTCTTGAAAACCGACAGGCGGCGAGAGTCGCGCGGGGGTTCGAATCCCTCTACCTCCTCCATTTTTTAAAACTTTATATTGTCGCGGGGTGGAGCAGCACGGTAGCTCGTCGGGCTCATAACCCGAAGGTCGCAGGTTCAAATCCTGTCCCCGCAACCAAATGGTCCCGTGGTGTAGTGGTTAACATGCCTGCCTGTCACGCAGGAGATCGCCGGTTCGACCCCGGTCGGGACCGCCATTTATGTTGGCTCGGTAGCTCAGTCGGTAGAGCAGAGGACTGAAAATCCTCGTGTCGGCGGTTCGATTCCGTCCCGAGCCACCATTTTTTTATGCCGGCTTAGCTCAATTGGTAGAGCAACTGACTTGTAATCAGTAGGTTGGGGGTTCAAGTCCTCTAGCCGGCATCATTTAGGGGCATAGTTTAAAGGTAGAACTGAGGTCTCCAAAACCTCCAGTGTGGGTTCGATTCCTACTGCCCCTGTAAAGTATATGGGCCTATAGCTCAGCTGGTTAGAGCGCACGCCTGATAAGCGTGAGGTCGATGGTTCGAGTCCATTTAGGCCCACCATATATTATTCCGCAGTAGCTCAGTGGTAGAGCTATCGGCTGTTAACCGATCGGTCGTAGGTTCGAGTCCTACCTGCGGAGCCATGGCCCGTTGGTCAAGTGGTTCGAATCCCGTACGGGTCATACAAAAAAGAGTCAGCATTATGCTGGCTCTTTTTTATTTTGTTAATCCTTTTTATTACGTTACTTTCCAGAAATAAATAAAGGAATTTTGGAAAAGCTATGGTATGTATAAAAAGGAGGAAATAAATAATGACACGAGTTAGAGACTTAATGAGTACCCATATTGTACATTGTACACCGCTAGACAATGTATATGAGGCAGCTGTTAAAATGAAGGAAGAATCAGTTGGATTAATTCCTGTTGTTGAAAATGAGCAAGTTGTTGGGCTTGTTACTGATCGTGATTTAGTCGTTCGAGGGATTGCTGAAAAACATCCTGGATCTAATAAAATTACAAATGTAATGACAACAAATATTATCTCAGTTTCTCCAAATGATTCTATTGAAAAAGCTACAGAGCTAATGGCACAGCATCAAATTAGACGATTACCAGTAGTTGATAGTGGTCAACTTATTGGCATGTTAGCACTAGGAGATTTAGCTATAAGGGAATCAGTAGATGATCAAGCTGGATTTGCCTTGAGTGAAATCTCAGAGCGTACAGAGTAAATTGAAACTTTAATTAACCGAGAGTTTAATGGTCACTCATAAAGAGCTAAATTATATATAAATTTCAGATACATTATTCTAGCATATATGGATTAAACTAATATGTTAGCGTGATGTATCTGAGACATTATATAATAAGGATACGGTTAATAATTTCGACATTTTTTTAAAATTTGTTAT
>NZ_JBEUTW010000015.1:0-2277 GCF_040492675.1 Bacillus sp. AP50 | reverse complement strand
AACACGGAAGTTAAGCTCTCTAGCGCCGATGGTAGTTGGGACCTTGTCCCTGTGAGAGTAGGACGTCGCCAAGCAAAAACCTAAGTCGTTTCGACTTAGGTTTTTTTGTGTTTATTTTTATTATTTTAAATTTAAAGGTAAGAATTACCTTTATAAGAATATAGTCCAGATGTAACAAGAATGTTTGTGATCTTATATAAAAAGGTTATATGAAAAGTAGCAATCTAGCTCTTTTAACATAACCTTTTGTGTTTTTAAAGGATTTTACATTAGAAAAAATCTATAATTAAGGTAGTTAACATATATTTTTGATGGGTGTGGGGGATTATGAAAGAAATATGCATGTTATTAGTGGCTGTTATATTATGGGGCACAGCCATTGCGCCAACAAAATGGGCGTTAGAATCTATTCAGCCGTTTACTTTGTTGTTTATTCGTCTTTTCTTTGCAGGTGGAATTTGTATGCTATTCTCATTTAAGCAACTACAAAAATCAGTTGTACATAAAAAAGTTCCATGGAAAAGAATGAGTTTGTTAGCTTTTACCGGTGTAGCTGGTTATTTTATGTTTACATCCTACGGTATTTCTTTAACCAGTGGATTACATGTGAGTATTATAGATGCTGCATTACCATTAGTTACAATTCTTTTTTCAGCACTCTTTTTGAAAGAGAAAATTCGATTGAATTATTGGATAGGAATTATATTGGGTGCTATAGGAGTACTCTTTATTACGATTCCATCTAAAAGTGCTAATCAAGAAGTGTCTTTAATAGGAGATATACTGATATTATTAAGTACTTTTCTATTTGCTTTCTACACAGTTTTGCTAAAACGGCCAAAACAAGAACAGTATTTATCAAACGAGGTTTTTACAACATTAACTTTAATTATTGGAGCTGTTATTCTCTTACCGTTTGCACTGGTAGAAATTTTTTATTACGGTCTCCCAAAAGTTGAAACTTGGAAAACGGGACTTAGTGTAATATACCTTGTTATTGGAGCAACAATTTTAGCATATTGGTTTTGGAATAAAGCGCTAGAGAGAGTTTCAGCATCAGTAAGCGGATTATATTTAAATGCATTACCATTAATAAGTATTGTTACTTCAATTATTCTATTAAATGAATCTCTGACATGGAGAGTAATAATGGGAGCGAGTTTAGTTTTAATCGGAGTAGGATGGGCGGATAAGCAAAAGTTATGTAATCTATTAAAAGGTAACAAGGTGGAGAATAGAGACTGTTAAACAGTATGATTTATATAATTGAAATGTTAAAAAGATACCTTATATATGAGGTATCTTTTTTATTTAGCAAAGATAATAGACTAAAGTTAGTATGGATATTCTTTGCTGTATTTATATGTGTCGAAATCATTTTGAAATATTGTTTGGACAAGTTGTATACATTCAGTATCATAAAAGCTTTCAAAAGTCGGATGACGGGGAAATAAAGGATCAGTAATATCGCCTTCGCTAAAATCCCCTTTATAAATCATGGCGGGAGTTTGATGATGCCATGATGTTGAGAACTCATTTATTGGTGCGGTTTTTAATTCGAAACGCTTTTCTAATTCTTTCATTTCCTGATCGAAGTTTTCTAAGTATATATAATTGGTCACATATTCTTCTTCACCAGCTATATATTGTTGTGTGAAATGTGGGTTAATATCACTTGCGTGAGCTCCTTTCATAAATAGATAGTATAGAAATTGTTTAAATGAGATCCCTTTGGAGGAATTTTCATCTTGATATAAAAACTTTCGGATGGGTTTCCATTCGGGATGTTCCATATAAGGAGGTCCAATTAAGGATACGAAAGAACTGACTGCTCTCCTATAAGGGTTACGAACGAGTTTAAAAGTTTCTTTTTGTTTTTCTCGTAGAGCTATTCCTAGTCGTACACTATAGGTAGGTGTACTTTTGTATATATCATATTCATAATTATGAATGAAAGGACTATAGCTTAGAGCGGTTTGTAATAAATCAATCTGGTAAAAGAACCACTTAGCAAGAGAAGTACAACCGCTTTTTTGACTCCAAAATAGAATGATTGGAAACTTCCTATGATAGTGTGGGCTTCTTGAATGGGAGCTTATGATGTGTAATAAAGAAGGGTTGAACAAGTTCTACACTCCTTTCAGTTATCTTATTGATATGTATGAGAAATAAAAGGGGGGTATGAGAGTCTTTTTCATCTTTTTAAAAAAATGAAAGATTAATATTGACTATTATTATATAGAGGTGTAATATAGGACAAGTCGCCGATGACAATAA
>NZ_JBEUTW010000014.1:0-19574 GCF_040492675.1 Bacillus sp. AP50 | reverse complement strand
TCCCTGCACTATTAGTCTATTTTATCGTTTGCGTTATTTCCGTTATCATCCCAGCATCTGAAGGCTATAATTATGTCGGCTGGAAGTTATTTGTTGGGAAAGTGTATGCGATACCTATTTTCTTCATTACTACGATAATCACATTTTATATAAACAAGAAAAAATCTTACGAATAAACGATTATAAGGATAGCTAACGCTATCCTTATTTTAATTCGTTAATCAAAACTTTATATCCTTGCTTCTAAAAAGTTAAACGCAACATCTGTATTTCAGCGTTTAAACGCAGTTCCTCCGAAATCCAGCTCTCTAATTTTGAAACAGATGCAATATTTTTTCAAAAAGCCCCTGTAATTTACTTTTCAATACTTCCATATCATTAAGCATACACAATGCGACTGTTTAAAAGTTAAAAATTTCTGCTTATTATAAATAAAAAAGGACAAGTAGCCAATCTGACTACTTGTCCTTACTGTTCATCTGTACGCAATACGATTAAGCTTGGAATGCTTCTGTTAATACTGGTACGATTTGTTTTTTACGAGATACAACACCTTTTAAAGTAGCTATATTGTTTTCTAGTGATACGTTGTATGCTTTCTCAACAACGTTTGCTGCTTTACCGATCGCAAGACCGACAGAATCGTTAGTTAAGATATCAGTTACAACGAATAAGAATAGGTCTAAACCTTTTTCTTCTACTACTGCAGAAATTACTTTTTCAAGTTCCGCTTGGTGTACAAGAACGTCGTTTGTATCAACAGCGTTTACTTGTGCGATTTCAACTTTCGCATTACCCATTTGGAATTCTTTAGCATCAAGAGAGATTAATTGCTCCATTGTTTTTCCGCTTAAGTCAGCACCAGCTTTTAACATTTCTAAGCCGTAGTTATCTGCATCTACACCAGCGATTTCCGCTAATTCACGAGCAGCTGCTACATCTTGTTCTGTGCAAGTTGGAGATTTGAATAGTAAAGAATCTGAAATGATTGCAGATAACATTAAACCTGCAACTTCTTTACGAATTGTTACGCCATTTTCTTTGTACATTTTGTTTAAGATTGTAGCTGTACAGCCAACTGGCTCACAACGATAGTATATAGGATCGCTTGTTTCAAAGTTAGCAATACGGTGATGGTCAATAACTTCTAACACACGAACTGATTCGATATCGTTAGTACTTTGTTGACGCTCGTTATGGTCAACTAAAATAACGTTGTCCACTTCGCTTGCTACTGTCTCAACAAAACGCGGTCCTTCTACTTTAAAATAGTCTAACGCAAATTGAGTTTCACCGCTGATTTCGCCTAAACGTACAGGCTCAGCATTCATTCCTAATTCTTTTTTCAATTCTGCATAAGCAATTGCAGAACAAATTGCATCTGTATCTGGGTTTTTATGCCCGAAAACTAGTACTTTTTCCATGTTTTCCACCTCTTCATGAAAAGGATATCTTAAAGAAGCAAATATGACAATATTTAAAGCATATTTTTTTATAAATAATTGCACTTTCTTCTATATTTTTCATCATTTTCATAAAAAAAATCATCTAAAATGAATTAGATGATCGAAATGTATGTTTCAATTAAAATAGTGTAGGAGCTTGCACTACATTGTTAAAAGCGAAATTTGAGGATAAGCCATTATTCAAAAGGTTTACATCTATAACTTGATAAAACGCATTTCCAGTGTCTGCAATTTCCCAAACAGCTAAAATAAGATGGTATCCACTACGGTCAGTTGGTACATTTGCTTCGTGCGTTACTGTTGTCCCTGGTCTAGCTCCACCGTCATTTTTTACATAGAATGGCACTAAATCTAAATCTGATCGCGTCAAAGGTTTATTGGGATTCCAACCTTTTTTCGTAATATAGTATTTCCACTCTTTCGTACTATGAGGAGCCGTTAGTTTCCACTTGAATGTATTCGTCCCGCCATTTAACGTAACTTTCTTCCACCTATCTACAGTTTGAACATCTAAAGCGGGAAAATGACCAGCCCCTGCAATTTGTCCATCAGAAGGTCCTAGTTGCGGAAATCCACCTATCCCTTCTACGCTTTGAGGTTCATATTGAATCGGTCCACAATTTACATTTACCCCTTGCTTACATAAATAAGATCGGCTCGCTGGTGATTCTACATATCCATGAGCTGAAGCCTTTTCTGAAAATCCAAATGTTAATAATCCCGTAAGTAATACGCCACCACTTAAAATAACTTTCTTCATGTTTTGTAAACTATTCTTTTTCATACTTTCATCCCCTTCCCATAATAAAGCGAAAATAACTATAGTCGGCTAGTCATCTTCTCTACATTTATTATAAGACGAGAATCATTACTAAAAGAACCCTCTAAAAACTTTCTCAAATTCATTTAGTGCGTTAATTAGATTATAATTAACTATTTTAACACCGCCAGAAAAATATAGACGGTGTTAAAAATAGTCGTTTATTATTCACTTACTAATAATTAAGCACTCTCCCCGTTTGATTATAACTTAAATGTTTTTATAATAAAGAACCGTAGCATCTAACTTTCCATTCGGAGAAATTGCATACCCTGGTATTGTTCCAACTTCTTGGTAGTCTAGTGATTTGTACAATTTATTGGAAGGATCTCCTTCTCTAGTATCTAATACTAAAAGAGACCTGTTTTCTTGCTTTGCTCGTTCCTCTGCTTTTTGCATAAGCGATCGTCCAATACCGTTTCGTCTAAAGTTTGGATGAGTCATTAATTTGCAAATCTCAGCTCTATGAATTCCGTTAGGCTTAGTAACTAATTGTAATTGAATACTCCCTGCTACTTCGTTGTTTATTTTAGCCACATACAATATCACTTCTGGCGCTAATACTGTTTGCCAATACTTTGTTGCATCTTTTTGTTCCAGTGGAGGCAAAAAACCAATTGATGCCCCATCATTTACAACCATTTTCAAAAGTTTCGAAAGTTCTTCTATATCATTTTCTAGTTTCTTAATTTCTTCAATTACTAAATTTCGCATTACTTTTCCCCCTTTTGTTTCATTGTAACAATTTTTAAAGAAGGAATAATGAAATAATAAGAGGAATTTATAGTTAAGATATGATTTTTTGTGAAAGGATAACGATATGAAATATATATTAGATAGAACGTACGCAAAAGAATTACTCGAATGGGCATATGAACAAAACCCGGGCCCTTGGTTTGAACATTCACTACATGTTGCTCATGCAACTGAAAACATAAGTATAGAACTTATAAAAAAAGGGTACAAGCTAGATGCTGACATAGCATATAATGCTGCCCTTTTGCATGATATCGGAAGATACAAAGGTTTTACCAAATCGGTCATTCATTCCTATGATGGTTATATGTATATGAATGATTTAGGGTATACAGGAAACGCTGTTATTTGTGTAACACACTCATTCCCATGCAAAAATGAACATATAGACATTGCAGCGGAATGGAGTCTCGTTCCTGACCATATGAGAAGCCGGTTAGTTGAAATATTAAATGAACATTGTAACTACGACTTATACAATAAAGTAATTACTCTTTGTGACGCTCTTGCTGATGCGGATGGCTTTACTACGTTGGAAAGAAGATTAATTTCTGTTGGTTTGCGTCATGGTACAACATCTCATACATCTTTACATTGGAAAGGGTTTTATGCGATTAAGAAAGAATTAGAAGCTTTAATCGGTAAGAGTATATACACAGTTCTTCCTGATGTAGAAAAATCTATTTATGAAGATATAGAATATTAAAGTGAATACAAATTGAAAACGATAAAATTTGTATGTATGTTTCTAAAAGACTCTTTCAAAAGTGGAGGGATTTCTTATTAGTAAAATAGGATTTGACTTGATAAACCTTGAGAGGAATTTTGATTTTGGATATGAAGATATAAAAGAGATTTCTATGAGATGTAAATTTTCTAACTGTTCACATACAAATGAACCAAACTGCGCGGTTAAAAGAGCTATATCTGACGGTGCTCTTTCTGAAGAAGTAGTTAACAGTTACTATAGAGATTTTAATGAGGCACATTATGTTTCTAAACAGAAAAACAAAACAAAAGCTATTGATTATATGAAACAATTGAAGCTTTTTACAAAACCTTAAAACTAAATAAATAGTTTTTATTTCTCATTCCTACTAAATTTAAAATTCTCCATTATTGTATAACCATAAATTGAACCCATCCTAGATAATTTTTATACTTAAATTTAATTTCACATAAAAAACGTTTTAAACATAAAGTTTAAAACGTTTTTTTATTCAATGCTTTTGATTTTTCAATTCTGTTAAACACTCTTGCACTAAAGTTACCGCTTGACTCATCGCAGCTCCGCCAGCAAATGCTGCTGAAACACCACATGCTTCCAGAATCTCTTTATCCGAACATCCTTGATCAAGACAACCTTTTGTATGATAAATTGTACAATACTCATCTTGCGTTGCTAAACTAATTCCTAATGCAATAAGTTGTTTTTCTCTTTTTGTTAAAACACCCTCTTGAAAACAAGCTTGCGTGAACGCATTATATGTCTCAGCGATTTCAGGAATTTGATTTGTAAAACTACCTATACCTTCTTTATAATGATGTAGAATATCATTTATCGAACTATGTTGCTCATGTTCCATCTTATTCCCTCCAGTCATATTATCCATACTTATTGTAGTATGTGATGAAATGGAGGCAATATACCTTCTTTTAAATTAAGAATTTTCAGTTAATTTAAGTTATAATTTTAAATTATCATCGACAATAACTTTTTCTCTAGAACTTTTTCTTTCAACCTCTTTACTTCTTTCTTCCCAAAATGTTAATCCTTCAATCCCCACATTTTTAGGATTAAATACTGGATCTTTCCCTTCTTTTTTCTGCGTTTCATAATCTTTTAACACTTTTAATGCGGTTTTACTTAAAAGTAAGATTGCGATTAAGTTTAACCATGCCATACTACCGATTCCTAAATCTCCAAGGTTCCATAAAAGCGACGCTGATTCAACGCTACCGATGTAAACCATAATTAAAAATCCAAATTTTAAAACTGGTTTTAACCAGCCATACTTCAGTTGACGATCTAAATAAGTAAGTGTTGTTTCAGCGATATAGTAATAAGCGAGTAGCGTTGTAAATGCAAAAAAGAAAATCGCAATTGAAATAAATATTGGACCAAACCCTGTTATCACAGTTTCAACTGCTTGTTGTGTATAAATTGGACCAGCTTCCACATTTCCTATGTTTTGTACAATAGCGGTTTTCCCTTCAGGTATAACATTATACATACCTGTTATTAAAATCATAAGAGCTGTCGCTGTACATACGACAATTGTATCGATATATACGGAAAATGCTTGAACTAATCCTTGTTTTGCAGGATGCGATACTTCAGCAGCCGCCGAACTATACGTCGCTTCTCCGACACCAGCAACGTTTGAAAATACAGCGCGTTTTACGCCCCATGCAATAGCTGCACCAACAATTCCACCAAACATTTCATTTACACCAAATGCACTAGAGAAAATTAAAGCAAACATCCTTGGAATCTCCGTTACATTCGCAATTAATATGATACATGTAACAATTACATAACCAATTGCCATAAATGGAACAAGCATTTGAGAAACGCCAGCAATTCTCTTTACACCACCAAAAATAATTGCTGCTAGTAACACGACTAAAAATATACCAGTTATATATTTGCTAATACCATTAGAGTTTTCAAATCCAACTGCGATACTACTAGATTGAATACCTGGTAATAACACGCCATATGAAAGTGTTACAACTACTGCTACAATGACTGCAAACCATTTCATTTTCAAACCTTTCTCAATGAAATATGGAGTACCGCCGCGATATTCATTCCCTACTTTACTTTTGTATACTTGAGATAATGTTGATTCTACAAACGCGCTCGCTGCCCCTAACAAAGCCATTACCCACATCCAAAATACAGCTCCAGGACCGCCGAAAGCAATTGCTGTCGCTACCCCTGCAATATTACCAATTCCAACTCTTCCTGATAAGGCTAAACAAAATGCCTGAAAAGATGATATTCCCGTCTCTGAACTCTTTCCTTCAAATAATAGTTTAATCATCTCTTTAAAATAACGGATTTGCAAAAAGCGTGTTGCAATCGTGAAATATACGCCTGCCCCTAATGCAAAAACAACTAAACCGATACTCCACACTTGCCCTACTAACCATTCTACTAAATTCTCCATCCAAATCCCCCTTATCATTCTTTGGAAAAGCAATTTTGTATATAAAAAAAACGGACAACTATTATCAAACTTTCTAGTTGTCCGCATCTTTCATTATTTCATCCCTCAATTTTTATCAGTAAAACGCCCTATTACTTTATATTTACCCAAACACTTTTCACTTCTGTATAATTATCAAGCGCATATGAACCTAATTCGCGGCCAATACCAGATTGTTTATATCCACCAAATGGTGTAGCTGCATTTTCTAAGTTATAATCATTAATCCACACTGTTCCTGCTTTTAATTTATTTGCTACTTGATGACCCGTTTTGATATTTTGCGTCCATACACCCGCAGCAAGGCCATAGGATGAGTTGTTCGCTCGTTCAATTACTTCTTCTGTCGAATCAAATGGAAGTACGACAACAACTGGTCCAAATATTTCTTCCTTAACGATTGTCATATTGTCTGTAACATCTGTGAATATAGTTGGCTTAACGAAATAACCTTTTTCAAGCGCACGTTCGCCACCAGCCGCAACTGTAGCACCTTCTTTCTTCCCTTGCTCAATGTAATTTAACACACGCTCTTGTTGTTTCTTAGATACGAGTGGACCCATTTCCGTTCCTTTCTCCATACCTGCTCCAAGTTTTACGTTGTTCGCCATTTTCACAAGTGCATCTACTACAGTTTCATAATGTTTACGATGAACAAATACACGTGATCCTGCGCTACAATTTTGACCGTGATTATACATAATACCTTGGAATGCACCATTTATCGCTTCTTCCAAGTCCGCATCTTCTAAAATGATATTTGGTGATTTTCCGCCAAGCTCTAACGTTACATGCTTAATCATTTCTGCAGATTGACGCATAATATACTTTCCTGTAACAGTAGATCCTGTAAAAGCAACTTTATCAATGTCATGATGATTTACAATTGCAGCCCCTGCTTCAGGACCAAAGCCTGATACAAAGTTTACAACGCCGTTTGGAAATCCAGCCTCTTTAAAGAGTTTCGCTGTATATAGTAAAGATAAAGGCGTTTGCTCTGCTGGCTTTAATACAATCGTACAACCTGTCGCCAGTGCAGCTCCCATTTTCCAAGAAGACATAACAAGCGGAAAATTCCACGGAATAATTTGTCCTACAACACCAACAGGTTCATGTCTCGTATAATTCAAGTAATCTTTTGAAATCGGGATTGTTTGCCCAATAATTTTTGTAGCCCATCCTGCGTAATAACGATAATTTTCTACAGTCGCTGAAATATCATCATCAAGTGCTACTTGATATGGCTTTCCATTATCTAAAGCTTCTAGTTGCGCTAATTCTTCTCTATGTTCTTCAATTAAATCTGCTAATTTATAAATAAGATGCGCTCTTTCAGCAGTAGCCATTTCTGCCCACGGGCCAGATTCAAATGCAGATCTTGCCGCTTTTACTGCAGCATCAATATCCTCTTCTTGCGCTTCACATACGACTGCTAGAACCTCTTCTGTTGCTGGATTGTACGTTTCAAACGTCTTTCCGCCAATAGCAGAAACAAATTCGCCATTAATAAACATTTTAATTTCTTCATTTAAAAACGCTTCCACTTTTGGTTTCAGCTCAATATTTGTCTTTAACATTATGTTCTCCTCCTTATTTAAACAGCTGCATGAGCTGCAATATTTGATAAAATCGTTTGAAGCTTTTGATCTTCTTCTACAGTTAACCCTAGTCTTGGCAAGCGAGAAGGTCCTCCCGCTTGCCCATGTAATTCCATAGAACGTTTAACGATTTGAACATATTTCCCTGATCCTTCAAGAAACTCGCAAAGTGGTAAAATAGCATCGTTTATTTCCCACGCCTTTTCTAATTCACCATTTTGAAAATGCTCATACATTTTTGTAACGAGACCGGGAACAATATTTCCTGCTACTGAAACCCATCCCGAGGCACCAACTAAATATGATTCCATAACTAAATCTTCAGAACCACAGAAGACTTGGAAAGCCCCTTCACTTTGTCTTACTAAATCTCTCGCTTTTCGAATATCTCCGCTAGATTCTTTAATATGTGTAACATTTCCACACTCTTTTCCAATACGGAGCATTAGCTCTGTACTCATATCAACACCAGAAGTAAATGGATTATTGTATAACATAATTGGTATATTTACAGAGTTTGAGATTTCTTTAAAATGAAAATAAATCTCCTCTTCCTTCGGTTTACAATAGTAAGAGTTTATAATTAACACACAATCCGCTCCGTGCGCTTCTGCATGTTTCGTATATTCAATTGTTTCTTTCGTCGTCTCTGCTGCAGTTCCAACAATAACTGGAATACGGCCATCAATTTCTTTCAACACGGTTGCTACCATTTTAAATCGTTCTTCTTTTGATAAACTTACAAATTCTCCTGTACTTCCATTAATGATGATACCTGCAACGTTTTGTTCGATAAAGTAATTTACATTTTGCTTTACCCCATCCCAATTAATTTCCTGAAATTCATCCATCGGTGTTATTAATACTGGAAATGCCCCTTTAATTTTTTGCATATTTATCTCTCCCTATCACATTTTATTTTAATAAGAAACCTGCCGGAAACGGATCCGTAGGGTCTAATAGAAATGTCTGCATCCCTGTAATAAATCCTCTACTTTCAAAACGGAAAATGTATCCTAGTTCCTCCTTCTTCACTTTCTCCACAGTTATAAAACTATTAAATATACTTTCATTTTTAAAAGGTTTATCCGCCATATAATCATTTTTAAATAACGCATGAACATAGGAAACAATAGTAGAAACAAAACCTGGCGAACGTACGATAAAGTTATCTTCATGAAATGTAATCGATTTTATATGGTTCTTTTCTTTTTGCGAAGGATCTACTAAAATAAGCCTTTTTATTAGCGACTGTTTTTGTATAGTCTGTAGTGTAGCTTCTCCCCATCTTTTCAATTCAGAAATGTTTTCCATGCGAATTTCTGGCGAATACAAACCTTTCTCTACAACTGCATATACTTTATCTGCTTGTATGAGAGAATAATTTACATTACCAACCTGTAAATTTTCCTCAATCATATAGCATAGTTTGCTTTCAAACGAAACCGATATAACTTCATCATTCTCTACATACGCATGAACTAAAAATATTCCACATAACGTTTCAATTTTATATTGATTGGACTCTCTCTTTTTTAAATAACCACTTTCGAGTAACATCGTTATTACTGCAACAATGCCTCCATAATGAAGCGGAATCGAACCTTCATGATTAAAAAATAATACAGCTGCATCCACTTCATTATGGATAGATGGAACGACAATACACCCATTCAAACCGATAAAACCACGTGGTTCATTTAATAAAAGCTTCATCTCTTCTGCTAATTCACCTGAAAATTGTTCATTTAATTGCTCCAAACTGTAGTAGTATTTGCATGGTACGTCTTTCATTACACGAAATGTCTCGCCATTTACATGTACGTCTACTGCTGTATACATTTTTTGAATGTTCATTTTATATCCTCCGTTTCATGTTCCATCGGCGGAATTAGCAAAAATCCTTCTTTAAGTGGATCTATTTCATTGTAAAAAAATCTATGCATACCCATAAGCCAAGCTGATCCCGTAATTTTCGTTATGACAGCTTCAATATTTTCAACATGTGTCGTATCCATGACATATCCTTTAAATAAAGAACCAACGATACTCTCATGAATGAACTCTTCACCAATTTCGATTTCTTTCTGAGCGTATAATACAGCTAGCTTCGCAGATGTTCCTGTACCGCATGGAGATCGATCTATTCCGCCTGGTGGTACAACAACTGTATTTTTCACATGCGCACATTCATGAGTAGGATCTGTATAAAATTCAACATGTGTTAATCCTCTTATAAACGAATACTCTGGATGAGTGATTTCAAACTTCTCATTAATTGTGTTCCTTATATGAATCGCCTTATCGATGATTGTAGATGCATTTTCTGGTACTAATTCTAGATCTACTGATTTCGCATCAATAATGGCATAAAAATTTCCTCCATACGCAATATCAGCCTCTATAGTTCCAATGTCTTTCACTTGTACAGTAATATTTTTCAATAAAAAAGCTGGTATGTTACAGAAAGATACTTCTTTTGCTTTTCCATCTTGAACAGCAATATCTACTTCAACTAAGCCAGCCGGTGTATCTAGTTTTAAAGAAGTAATCGGTTCAACTACCGGAATTAAACCTGATTCAACTAACGCTGTACATACACCGATTGTATCGTGACCACACATCGGTAAATATCCACCTGTCTCTATGTATATAACACCTATATCAGCCTCAGGATGACACGGGTCTGTTAATAATGCTCCTGACATTACATCATGACCACGCGGTTCATTCATTAACAATTTTCGAATCCAATCATACTCCTTTTTCATATGTAACATCTTCTCTGCCATCGTCTCTCCAATCAACTTTGGAAGTCCACTAATTAATGTCCTCGTTGGATTCCCACCTGTGTGTGTATCAATCGTCGTAAAGACTCTTTGTGACCTCATCCGTTTAACACCCTTTCTGTAAAACGACTCAAACGAAGTGGTTCAATAGGAATAATTGTCTCTTTTTCATTTAATAACTCTTCAATTACTTTTCCAGTAACTGCTGCAAGACTAATCCCATCACCTTCATGTCCAGCGGCAATGAAATAATTCGGAATATGTTCCACTCGTGAAATAATCGGTAAATGATCTTCTGTCCACGGACGTAAACCAGCGTAAGAACGAATTACCATCATATCTGCCATTTTCGGATAAAAACGAATTGCTCTATTTGCGATACATTTAATGACTTCATTATTTATCCTCGTATGAAATCCTACAAATTCACGACTACTACCAATTAAGAAATTTTGACTTTCAGTAGGCTCAAATACGAGCGCAACCCCGTATTTTTCAGTTAAAGCATCCACTTTTCGTTTTCCGCCAAATTTAGAAATTAAATAACCGAATTCCATTACTTTACGGCATCCTACGTGTTGTTGCCTTGAAGCTACAATAATATGCCCTTTTCTCGGTTCAATTGGTATATTTATATTTAACATCTGACCAATCTTAGGAGCCCACACACCGGCTGCATTTACAACTTGTTGTGCTGTAAAAGTTCCATTCGTAGTTTCTACAACAAATGAACCATCCGTCTCTATTTCCATACTCTTTACTTCCGTCTGCTTAAAAGCTTTTGCGCCAAACTTTTGTGCCTCTGACAGAAGCGAGAAAGCAAGGAGATATGGATTCACAGTTGAATCCGTCGCACATTCTAAACCGCCTAATAAATCATCAGCAAAAAAAGGCGACTCTTCCCTTATATCTTGCCTATCAAGCATTCGAAACGGTAATCCAGCTTCTTGTTGCCGATTTACCCATTGCTGCGCAGCTTCCATCTCTTCGTCTGACTCACATACGAGAATACTTCCTGGTGCCCTATATTCAAATGAATGCTCTAATTCTTCACTTAAATCAGTTACTAATTTTTGACTTACTAAAGACATTTGACTATCAAATCCCGGGTCTTTATCAATGGCCAAAATATTCCCATCACACCGTGAAGACGTCCCGCTGACAAATTCCCCTTTTTCAATGATTGTTACGTCTCTTCCGTATTTTGAAGTGTAATAAGCGATAGAACACCCTATTATTCCACCACCTATAATTAAAACGTCGCAGTGCCTCACAATATACTCCTCCTTTCCTAGCCCTCTCACTTTCTTTTTATGCAATTGACGTGCCAATTCTGTACATATACAATTTTTATAAAAAATATTTTTATTTGTAAAAATATTTTAAATTCATAGTAAATAGGTGTATTATTTTTTTATCACTGTCAAAATTTTTATACATAACAGGAGGACATTATGGAATTCTCATTTCCGACTATACAAGAATTTTTGGAAAGCGTTTTAATCAATCATACATGTAGCCTTGATCGCATTAAGAAAATAAACGAAAGGTTTTATTACCTCCCTTCTACTACAGAAGAATATAATTGCGCAATTATTTATGTAGATGACTCATTCACTGCATTAATTGACGCTTTTTCTTATGAATTAGCTGTTATCATCCTTAACGAAAACGATGAGCCGATATGCTGTATAACTTCTCAGCAAATGATTCCATTTCTTTATAAGTCCTACAATGAACTACAGTCATTTTATGACACTGTAATACAAACAACTGACTCTTCTGTTACAGTAATTGATAGTAAAGAATGCGTTCGAACTTGGACAGATGGTGCTGAAAAAATATTTTCAGTCAACCATAATGAGATTATTGGGCAACCGATTACTCGTTTTTTTGATTATAAAGACTTGGAAATTTTACAATCTTTACATGATGGAAAAAGCATAGTCGCTCAGTTCCATCAGCCTCGCCCCGATTTATTCGTATTAATTAATTCAAATCCAGTTTATTGTAATGATGAAATTATAGGAGCAGTCGTTTCAGAAACAGATGTTACAAATCAAGTCGCTTTAAATGAAAAACTATTTAATATGTCACATGAAATGCACCGTTTAGAACAAGAAGTGGCAAAGTATAAAGATGAATCCGATCCATTCCTTGCGATGAATGGAAAAAGTCCTGTTATACAAAGAACGATACAATTAGCTAGAAAAGTTTGTTCGGTGAAATCAACTGTTTTAATACTTGGGGAAAGCGGAGTTGGAAAAGAAGTATTTGCGAAAGCAATTCATGAAGCAAGTGAAGCAGCGAAGGCGCCTTTCATTTCGATTAACTGCGGGGCAATTCCAGAAGCATTATTTGAAAGTGAATTATTCGGTTACGAGCGTGGGGCGTTTTCTGGAGCAAATAGTAAAGGAAAAAAAGGTAAAATTGAACTCGCGCAAGGCGGTACTTTATTTCTTGATGAAATAGGTGAAATGCCACTTGATATGCAAGTAAAACTGTTACGTGTACTGCAAGAGCGAAAGTATTACCGAGTTGGTGGTGAAAAAGAAATTAATATTGATTTCCGTATTATCGCTGCTACAAATCGTGATTTACAAGAAGAAATGAGAAAAGGAACTTTCCGAGAAGATTTATATTACCGCTTAAATGTAGTTAGCTTGCAGATTCCACCGCTGCGCGAAAGACGCGAGGATATTATTGAATTAACCTATTCTTTCTTAAACGATTTTTCAATCAACTATAACAGACCAATTCGTGACTTACCTTCAAGCATTATGCATGAACTGCTTCATTACAATTGGCCAGGTAATATTCGCGAACTTCGAAACGTTGTTGAACGGCTTGTGGTATTCGCAACAGACGGAATTATAAAACAAGAATATTTACCATTTCATACGACTGAAACTTTAGACAACCATACAGCCCATTCCCTATTACTCAGCAACAATAATACAATCCTTTCTTTACAAGAAGAGATGGATGAGCATGAGAAAAAAGTTATTGAAAGGGCTTTACGAATTTTAAATGGGAATAAATTAGAATGCGCAAAACAACTTGGTGTAACAAGGGCTACTTTATATAACCGTTTAAAGAAACTTGGACTTCAATAAAGAATCAGTATGCACCGATCAGGCGTTTACAGGTAGCCCTCTCTCCCTCCTCTATATTGGCATGATTTTTGCATATATAATTTGTGAAAACCGAACTAGAGGAGGAATACACATGACAAATAAAAACAACTTAATCGTTTGTCGTTGTGAAGAGGTTACATATGGGCAACTTCAATCGACAATTGCTGAATATAACTGCTCGGCAAGAGAATTAAAACTAAGAACACGTGCTGGCATGGGATTTTGCGGTGGTCGCACATGCAGAATAATGATAGATCGAATGATTGAAAATGCGAATCCTGACGTAACTCTTAATGAACTACCGTTAAAATATCAACCACCAATACGTGCAGTTACTTTTGGATCGGTAGGTGAAAGTAAATGAGTAGAATTACACATCACCCTATTTTAGGTACTTTACAAAGTAGTGAGCGTATTACCTTTCAATTTAACGGTCATCAATACGGAGCATATGAACATGAAACGATAGCTGCTGCCCTGTTAGCAAATGGAATTAGGACATTAAGAGTTCATGAAGATAGCGGAACACCGCGAGGTATTTATTGTAATATCGGACACTGTTCCGAATGCCGCATGACAGTAAATAATCAAACAAATGTACGCGCATGCTTAACTGTTGTAGAAGAAAACATGGTTGTTGAAAGCGGGAAACAGCATCCGAATATCGTGAGAGAGATGGTGAAAAAACGATGAGTGATGTAATTATTATTGGTGCAGGGCCAGCGGGATTATCTGCTTCTATTTCTTGTGCTCGTTTCGGACTAAAAGTGCTCGTTATTGATGAATTTATGAAGCCGGGCGGGAGATTGTTAGGACAGTTGCATCAAGAGCCTACTGGAGAATGGTGGAACGGAATAAAAGAATCGAAGCGACTTCATGAAGAAGCAGAATCACTTTCAGTACATATCAGGTGCGGTGTTTCGGTCTATAATTTAGATAGAGATGAAAACAATTGGTTTGTACATACTAATATCGGTACGTTAGAAGCGCCTTTCGTACTACTTGCTACTGGAGCTGCGGAATATTCTATTCCCCTTCCTGGCTGGACACTTCCAGGAGTGATGTCAATTGGAGCAGCTCAAGTTATGACAAATGTTCATCGCGTGCAAGTTGGAAAAAAAGGAATTATTATTGGTGCTAACATTTTGTCTTTCGCCATTTTAAGTGAATTGCAATTAGCGGGAATTACAGTGGATCATATTGTACTCCCTGAGAAAAGCGAGTTTAGTCAAAAAGCTGGTGAACCTGAAGAAGTTTTAAACTCTCTTTTAAATGCAGCACATCTCGCTCCTTCTGCTATTTTGCGAATAGGTAGCCACTTTATGAAATATGATTGGGTTCGAAAAGCTGGATTAACATTCTATCCAAACAGCGGAATGAAAATAAACGGAACGCCACTTCACCTTCGGAAAGCAGCTCTTGAAATTATCGGAACAGATCAAGTTGAAGGTGTACGTGTTGCTAATATTGACTCTAAAGGAAATGTTATTAATGGATCAGAGAAAATATATGAAGCAGATTTTGTTTGTATTGCCGGGGGATTATACCCACTTGCCGAACTTGCAGCTGTAGCTGGTTGTCCCTTCCATTACATTTCAGAATTAGGTGGACACGTTCCTCTCCATTCCGAAACAATGGAAACTCCTCTTCCTGGTTTATTTGTAGCTGGCAATATTACAGGCATTGAAAGCGGAAAAATTGCGATGGCGCAAGGAACAGTTGCAGGTCTATCTATTGCTAAATATGCAAGCAAAAAACGTGATATAGTCGACCAACAATTATCTCACGCCATTCAAAACGTTCACTTTGTTCGTCAGAAATCTGCAATTCAGTTTAATCCGATGGTAGATATCGGTAGACGAAAGATGAATGAAATTTGGCGTGATTACTCATCTACATATGCACATACTAAAAAGAGCTGCTGAGATTATTCTCAACAGCTCTCTTCTCTACTCATCTGAGTTATTAAATTTCGCTAATGCGTAAATGCCTTCTTCATCATCTAATTCAAGTTGTAATCTCGCTGCGAATGGATTGACATTATATTCTCTGTCAAGCAATAAGCGTAAAGCTTCGATTAAGTTTGCTTGAATTAAAATTTGCTGGCGACCATTTACCTCTACTTCCGCAGAGAAACCGTAGTCGTCATCATACATGAGTTCAACTAATACTTCTTCTGGACCCACTTGTCTTTTTTCAGCGATATATATACAAAGCGCATTTATAAGCTCTTGTTCAGAAATTTTTATTGTTTCCATGCTACTTCATCTGCCTTCTTCTTACGTTGGTCTTTGAAGTATTTAAATGCACGAACTGCTAACATTACGATACCAGCCATTACTAACATATTTACCATAAATGCTAATACAGAACCAAGAGCTCCCATATTTGCAAATAAGCTACCCATTAGTAAACCACCAAGACCACCTAGTAATAAACCTTTCATAAAGCTTCCTTTATTACTTTTTGGTGCCGTGTTTGTTGCTTTCGTTTTTGAATCTGGAGTCGTTTTTTGAGAATTTACATTTGAGTCTTTTTTGTTTAAATCAACTTTTGACTTTTGACCTGAACTTGGTGTAAATGATTTTTTACCAGATTTGTAACTTTTCGCTGCTGCATGATCTACGAACATAAAGCTGCTAGCCCCAAAGATAACCATGAATGCTGTCATTACTGCTACAAGTTTTTTCAACATATTATATCCATTCTCCTTTTATATAGATATATGTGAAATCTATCTTTCTAGTAAATTCAGAATGATAGATTTGTTTTTAAGAACATTTTAAAGGTTCTTATGAACTTATTATATGAACTTTTGTCGAAATATGCAAGTATTATTTACTTTCAACAGTTTGGTCACAAAGGAAAAATTAAGCAAAACAGAATTGACTTTAAATGAAACAAAACATATTATAAGTTCATAAGAACTTTTTATTATTTTGGAGGTGAAAAGATGGAAACATTTCATCTCACACGAAACGAAATGGCTACCCTTCTTCTATCACTAAGAGGATGGAATACGAAAAAGCCTCTCGGTATTTTACAAGAAGCTTGGGCAAAGTCACATAAAAAAGATATTGAAAGCGGACAAAGCGTTACAGCTTTTATTACTACCGCACTTTCACCTATTTTTGAAAAGCTGATTAAAATTGACGATACTGATGTCGGTTTTTCTTTAAATGAAATAGTTGCGCTTGGCAATCAGATTGAAAACACAAGTTTCTCTGTAACTGCTATGCAAAACTGGGTGAAACGAGATATAAAAGAAATGATTGGCTCTCCTCAAAAAGGGAAAAAATATTCAATTGAACAAGCAGCCTTACTATTTATTGTCGAAGATTTAAAAACAGCACTTGATTTTGAATCCATTCGTAAGCTATTACGCCTTATTGTAAATGATCCAGCTGATCGAAGTGATGATTTAATCAATCCTGTTCATTTATATGTAGCATACTCTTCTTTATTTGAAGAACTCAATCAAGGAAATTGCTTACAATTAAATGCAACAGATACCGTTCATACAATTGAAAACATCGTAAAAGAAAAAGCTGATAAAATCGCAAGTAAGTTCGATCAAATTAATAACGAACAACGCGAAGCAATTCGTAACGCTATTATTATTGCGACCCTTTCTGTACATACCGCTTATGTACAAATGTTAGCAAAGCGTTACGTAACAGCAACTTTATTTTTACAGAACTTAGATGTGAAGCCGTAAAAAAAACAAGCATCCCCCTGTCATATACGTAGGACAGGGGGATGCTTGTTTTCAATCAATATAAAATACAAAAATCATTTTACATCTAAGTTTCATTCTACAATAGCTCTTGATTATGTAAAAATCATTACTAACCTAACATTCAACAACGTTCATTTATTTCCATTAAATTCCTATCTGATTTTCTCGATAAACTTAATTACTTCATCTTTATAATTATATTTGTCATTAATTTCTTGTAATAATTCAATATCATGCGTATGAGTTTTTCCTGTCTCTAACAGTTCACGATATAAATCAATGTAAGGAAGATTTTTATTCATGGCATTTTTATATTCCTTTTCTACATCGTAAAAAACCTTTTTAAACCTCACATCAGTAATCCCTGCCTCATCAATTTCAAGAATTGCATACTGAGCACGCAAGTCAGAGTTTAGCTTATTCCACTTGTAAAAAGGTTGTCCAACTGTTCCTGGGTTAATAATTAATTGATCATTGCTACTATAGCGCAACAATTGATGGTGGGTATGAGCGTAAATCGCAATATCATAATCACGATCAAACTGTTCCTGATTATTAGTGGGCCACAAATCTCCTCCATAATTTTTATTTTGTAGATTATGACTAATACTGATTGATAAATCATTAACCTGTTTTGTTATATGTAATGGTAAATTTTTAACATGCTTAATATAGTTTTCATCCAGGTTTTCACATTGATACTGAACTAATCTAGAAACATAAATATCAGTTACGTTATCAATATCAATATTTTTATTAAGAACGTCAAGAAAACTATCTTCCCAGTTTCCTTGTACATAAGTATCAACGTTAATACTTTCTAATATTTCAAATAAATCATTCGATCCAGGACCAGGCATAATTAAATCTCCTAAAAACCAATAATCAGTCACACCTTCTTTCATAGAATCTTCGATAACTGCTTTTAAAGCAGTTGCATTTCCATGTACATCTGCCAGTACAGCAATTTTATGTTTCATGTATTTTATTCCCTCCTCTAAATTTACGTTTCCATCTCATTCATTTTTTATTTTCGAACCAAATCAAATTGAGTAGGCATATTCTTTTTTAGGCAATTTTACTATCTCTTGAATGAAATTTGATTTCTCTAAAATGTCCTCTAACTGCCCCTCACTATGGACGTAAATACCACCTGCATATGAACTGTACGCCTTTTTCTCAGTTATTATCGCTAAATTGTTATTTTCCTTTTTAAAATCACCCTCCACTCCTTTTTGAAATGATAAACTTTTAGTTGGTGAAACATAAAGTTGAATTAAAGATACTATTTCAACATCATCTGGTTTTGCAAAGCACTGTATTTCATTTAAAATCATTTCATCTTGTAACGGAAGAAAGTCTTCTACTTCTAACTTCTCTCCTTTATGAAAGAAGTTTTGAAGTTCAGGAGTATAGAACGAAAGATTTTTCTCCTCTATCATTTTAAAAATTATTTGCAGCAATATGTCTTTTCCTATCACAAACGGGTGGCCAAATCCATTATTGTAAAGCCCTTCTTTCATTTTCATTAATTGTTCGATGAAGGGGATTCCCGATTCTTCAATAACAAGTTTACCGTCAATGAAACGCATGTTAGCAATCAATTCTTCTATCTGTAAACCTTCTAATTCAAGCGACGAGTAATATAAATCTCTATTCCAAAAATCTAATTGATCCATTCCTAATGAATTAAATAAGAGCTCATCTATAATTGGAAAAACTCCATCTTCTGTTAAAGCTTTCGTTACATCATCTAATAATCTAGGTGTTTGATTTAAAATCGTACGTATTTCTTCGTCCTCTTGAATGATTCGTACCGTCCACTCACTATGATCTTCACCCGATATTTGCTGAATATGGCCCATGTCCAACATCATGTAGAAGGGCTACAGTAGATACTAGCTTTCGTTCATATTTCGATAAATGTATGTCACCAATCTCAGTCAGATGTTCTATCACTTTATTTACTAGCACATATACACCTATCGAATGTTCTTTCCTCGTATGTATTGCGTTCTCATGTAAAAAATAAGTATGTCCTTGTTGTTTAATAT
>NZ_JBEUTW010000013.1:0-22498 GCF_040492675.1 Bacillus sp. AP50 | reverse complement strand
ATACAAGAGTGTATATATATTGATTTAAAACATACTGAAGTGCCATTTAAACGATTATACGTAAAATAGATCTCTAGAAATATATATTCTAATTCCCTTTTCTTCTTGCATATAGTTGCAATTCTTCTTTTGAATATAACTAAAACACGAACGTTATTGACTACTAATAAAAAAACATTCGATTATTTATTGACATTGTTTATGAAATATTGTTAATATAACCATAGAAACAATAATATAAGACCTCATATAATCGCGGGGATATGGCCTGCAAGTCTCTACCTAACGACCGTTATTCGTTAGACTATGAGGGAAAGTCACTCGGTATTTTTCTATTCACAAGGGATACGTATGCCTGAGTAGAGCGCTTTCTCTCATAGTAAAAGAGAAACTGTTCTATTTCAGGCTTTTTTTATTTGAATCGGGGGGATTCTAATATGAAATCACTAGTTGGAGTCATAATGGGAAGCACGTCAGACTGGGAAACAATGAAATATGCTTGTGACATTTTAGATGAATTAAATATACCGTATGAGAAAAAAGTTGTATCCGCTCATCGGACTCCGGATTATATGTTTGAATATGCAGAGACGGCTCGTGAACGTGGATTGAAAGTTATTATTGCTGGAGCTGGTGGAGCAGCACATTTACCAGGAATGGTTGCAGCGAAGACAAATCTTCCTGTAATTGGAGTTCCAGTTCAATCAAAAGCATTAAACGGCTTAGATTCATTATTATCCATCGTCCAAATGCCAGGAGGTGTTCCAGTTGCAACTGTTGCAATTGGTAAAGCCGGTTCAACGAATGCTGGATTACTTGCCGCACAAATACTTGGATCATTCCATGATGATATACATGATGCATTAGAATTGAGACGAGAAGCGATTGAAAAAGATGTGCGTGAAGGTAGTGAGCTAGTATGACGAGGATCATTTTACCTGGAAAAACAATCGGTATTATTGGAGGCGGCCAGCTAGGAAGAATGATGGCATTGGCAGCTAAGGAAATGGGATATAAAATTGCTGTTTTAGATCCTACAAAGCATTCACCATGTGCACAAGTTGCTGATATTGAAATTGTTGCACCATATGATGATTTAAAAGCAATTCAGCATTTAGCAGAGATAAGTGATGTTGTCACATATGAATTTGAGAATATTGATTATAGATGTTTACAATGGCTTGAAAAACATGCGTACTTACCACAAGGTAGTCAGTTGTTAAATACAACGCAAAATCGTTTTACAGAAAAGAATGCGATTGAGAAGGCTGGGTTACCAGTAGCAACGTATAGATTAGTTCAAAATCAAGATCAGCTTACAGAAGCAATTGCTGAGTTATCATTCCCTTCCGTCTTAAAAACGACGACAGGTGGATATGATGGGAAAGGACAAGTTGTTTTAAGAAGTGAAGCTGATGTTGAGACAGCAAGAAATCTTGTGGATAAAGCAGAATGTATTTTAGAGAAATGGGTGCCTTTTGAAAAAGAAGTATCAGTTATTGTGATTCGTAGTGTAAGTGGTGAAACAAAAGTGTTTCCAGTAGCAGAAAATATTCATGTAAATAACATTTTACATGAATCTATCGTTCCAGCTCGCATTACAGAAGAGCTTTCTCAAAAAGCAATTGCTTATGCAAAGGTACTTGCGGATGAATTAGAACTTGTGGGAACACTAGCTGTAGAGATGTTTGCTACAGATAATGGTGAGATTTATATTAATGAATTAGCGCCAAGACCTCACAATTCAGGACACTATACACAGGATGCATGTGAGACGAGTCAATTTGGTCAACATATTCGAGCAATCTGTAATTTACCTCTAGGAGAAACAAATTTGTTAAAACCAGTTGTCATGGTAAACATTTTAGGCGAACATATAGAAGGGGTCCTAAGACAAGTGAATAGATTAACCGGGTGCTATTTACACTTGTATGGAAAAGAAGAAGCAAAAGCACAGCGAAAAATGGGGCATGTTAATATTTTAAATGATAATATTGAAGTCGCTCTAGAAAAAGCGAAGAGTTTGCATATTTGGGACCATCAAGAACAACTGTTGGAGGGAAAAAGATGATTAGTCGTTATACACGCCCAGAAATGGGTGCAATTTGGACGGAAGAGAACAAATTTAAAGCATGGTTAGAAGTTGAGATTTTAGCTTGTGAAGCATGGGCTGAGCTTGGCGATATTCCAAAAGAAGATGTTAAGAAAATTCGTGAGCATGCATCATTTGATATTGATCGTATTTATGAAATTGAAAAAGAAACACGTCATGACGTAGTTGCATTCACTCGTGCTGTATCAGAAACGCCAGCATTAGGTGAGGAACGTAAATGGGTTCATTACGGTTTAACATCTACAGACGTAGTAGATACAGCATTATCTTACATCTTAAAACAAGCGAATGAAATTATATTAAAAGACTTAGAGAACTTTGTAAGCATTTTAGCTAACAAAGCGAAAGAGCATAAATACACAATCATGATGGGAAGAACACATGGTGTTCATGCAGAACCAACAACATTTGGTTTAAAACTTGGTCTTTGGTATGAAGAAATGAAACGTAACGTAGAGCGTTTCAAACAAGCTGCTGATACAGTTCGTGTTGGTAAACTATCTGGTGCGGTTGGTACATATGCAAATATCGATCCATTCGTAGAAAAATATGTTTGTGAAAACTTAGGATTAGAAGCAGCACCAATTTCAACACAAACATTGCAACGTGATCGTCACGCACACTACATGTCAACACTTGCACTAATTGCAACATCTATCGAAAAGATGGCAGTTGAGATTCGTGGTTTACAAAAGAGTGAAACACGTGAAGTTGAAGAAGCTTTCGCAAAAGGTCAAAAAGGTTCTTCTGCAATGCCACATAAACGTAATCCAATTGGTTCTGAAAATATGACTGGTTTAGCGCGTGTTATCCGCGGTTATATGATGACAGCTTACGAAAATGTTCCATTATGGCATGAGCGTGACATTTCTCACTCTTCGGCAGAACGTGTAATTTTACCAGATGCTACAATCGCATTAAATTACATGTTAAATCGCTTTGGTAATATCGTTAAAAACTTAACTGTATACCCAGAGAATATGAAACGCAATATGACAAGAACATACGGCTTAATTTATTCTCAGCGCGTAATGCTTACACTAATCGACAAAGGTATGGTACGTGAAGAAGCTTATGATATCGTACAGCCTAAAGCGATGGAAGCCTGGGAAACACAAGTACAATTTAAAGAGCTTGTAGAAGCTGATGAGCGTATTACAAGCAAGTTAACACAAGAAGAAATTAATGAATGCTTCAACTATGAGCATCATATGCAACACGTTGATACAATCTTTGAACGCCTTGGATTAAACGAAGCGTAAAATTTCATATGGCACAGAATAGAGTCATTCTGTGCCATTCTTTATAAAAACATTATTCACATTTTTCAAACTACAGGGGGCTTGCGAAATGCAAAAGCTAGAATTGCTGTATGAAGGTAAGGCAAAAAGAATTTATCGTACAGAATCAGCAGATATGGTTTGGGTAGAGTACAAAGATAGTGCGACTGCTTTCAATGGGGAGAAAAAAGAGACGATTACAGGAAAAGGTCGTTTGAACAATGAAATTACAACTTTATTGTTCAGAAAGTTACAAGAAGTGGGAATTAAAACACATTTTGTTGAGAAGTTATCTGAAACAGAACAACTTGTTAAAAAAGTGAGTATTATTCCTTTAGAAGTTGTCACAAGAAATGTAATTGCAGGAAGTCTTTCAAAACGATTAGGAATGGAAGAGGGAACTGTACTTGCAGAACCAATCGTAGAATTTTACTTCAAAGATGATGATTTAGGAGATCCGCTTGTAACGGAAGATCATATTCGTGTATTAAACGTTGCATCACCAGAGCAAGTAAGTGTATTACGAGATATGGCTCTACAAATCAATCAAGTGTTGATTGATCATTTCGCAAGCTGTCGTGTAAGATTAGTAGATTTCAAATTAGAGTTTGGTGTAACGGAAGAAGGAGAAATCATTTTAGCGGATGAAATTTCACCGGATACTTGCCGTTTATGGGATGAAACGAGCAATGAAAAGTTTGATAAAGACGTATTCCGTCGCGATCTTGGAAATTTAACAGATGCTTATGAAGAGATTTTAAAACGTTTAGGGGGAATTTCACATGTATAAAGTTAAGGTATATGTAACATTAAGAGAAAGCGTATTAGATCCACAAGGAACAGCAGTAAAAGGAGCACTTCATAGTCTTTCATTCACAGAAGTACAAGATGTTCGAATCGGAAAGTACATGGAACTAACAATTGATAAATCTGTATCTGATTTAGATAGCAAGGTAAAGGAAATGTGTGAAAAACTATTAGCGAACGTTGTAATGGAAGACTTCCGTTATGAAGTTGAGGAGGTTGTCGCACAGTGAAATTTGCCGTAATAGTATTTCCGGGTTCGAACTGTGATGTCGATATGTTCCATGCAATTAAAGATGAGCTTGGCGAAGAAGTAGATTACGTTTGGCACGATACAGAGAATCTAGATGAATATGATGCAATTCTACTACCAGGTGGATTTTCTTATGGTGACTACTTACGCTGCGGTGCTATCTCTCGCTTTGCTAATGCAATGAAAGCAGTGCAAAAAGCTGCTGAGCAAGGAAAGCCGATTTTAGGTGTATGTAATGGATTCCAGATTCTTGTTGAATCAGGATTACTACCAGGAGCGTTAATGAGAAACGAAAACTTAAAATTTATGTGTCGCACTGTTCAGTTGCGTGTTGAAAATAATGAAACGATGTTTACATCACAATATGGAAAAGATGAAGTAATTAATATTCCAATCGCGCATGGTGAGGGGAATTACTATTGTGATGAAGCGACGCTTAAACAATTAGAAGAGAACAATCAAATCGCATTCCGTTACGTAGAAAACCCTAACGGTAGCGTTTCAGATATTGCTGGTATTGTAAATGAAAAAGGAAATGTACTTGGTATGATGCCACATCCAGAGCGTGCTGTAGATGAATTACTTGGCGGTGCTGAAGGGTTAAAAGTCTTTCAATCTATCTTAAAACAGTGGAGGGAAACATATGTCGTTAATGCTTGAACCAAATCCAACACAAATTAAAGAAGAGCGTATATATGCGGAAATGGGGCTAACAGACGAAGAGTTTGCCATGGTTGAAAAGATTTTAGGTCGTCTGCCAAATTATACAGAAACAGGGTTATTCTCTGTAATGTGGTCTGAACATTGTAGTTATAAAAATTCGAAACCAGTTCTTCGTAAGTTTCCAACTACAGGTGAGCGCGTTCTGCAAGGACCTGGAGAAGGTGCTGGAATTGTAGATATCGGTGATAATCAAGCAGTTGTATTTAAAATGGAAAGTCATAACCATCCTTCAGCTATTGAACCATATCAAGGAGCTGCAACAGGTGTTGGTGGTATTATTCGTGACGTATTCTCTATGGGAGCACGCCCGGTAGCTCTATTAAACTCACTTCGTTTCGGTGAATTACAGTCACCACGTGTGAAATATTTATTCGAAGAAGTAGTAGCAGGAATTGCAGGATACGGTAACTGCATCGGTATTCCGACTGTTGGCGGCGAAGTACAATTTGATCCATGTTATGAAGGAAATCCACTTGTAAATGCAATGTGCGTAGGTTTGATTAACCACGAAGACATTAAAAAAGGGCAAGCGCACGGTGCTGGTAACACAGTAATGTACGTAGGAGCATCAACTGGTCGTGACGGTATTCACGGTGCAACATTCGCGTCGGAAGAACTATCTGAAAGCTCAGAAGCGAAACGTCCAGCGGTTCAAGTAGGGGATCCATTTATGGAAAAGCTTCTTATTGAAGCGTGTTTAGAATTAATTCAATCCGATGCACTTGTTGGAATTCAAGATATGGGTGCGGCTGGTTTAACATCATCATCTGCAGAAATGGCAAGTAAAGCAGGAATGGGTATTGAAATGTACTTAGATGATGTACCACAGCGTGAAACAGGAATGACACCATATGAAATGATGCTATCTGAATCACAAGAGCGTATGTTAATTGTCGTGAAAAAAGGTAGAGAACAAGAAATAGTAGATTTATTTGAGAAGTATGGTCTTGCAGCGGTTACGATGGGGAAAGTAACAGAAGATAAAATGCTTCGTTTATTCCATAAAGGTGAAAAGGTAGCTGAAGTTCCAGCAGATGCTTTAGCAGAAGAAGCACCAATTTATCATAAGCCATCAAAAGAAGCAGCATACTTTGCTGAATTCCAAGCAATGAAAATGGAAACGCCAAAAGTAGAAAATTATAAAGAAACGTTATTCGCTTTATTACAGCAACCAACAATTGCAAGTAAAGAGTGGGTATACGATCAATACGATTACCAAGTTCGCACAAGCACAGTTGTTACGCCAGGTTCAGATGCTGCAGTTGTACGTGTACGCGGTACAGAAAAAGGATTAGCAATGACGACAGATTGTAACTCTCGCTACATTTATCTAGACCCAGAGATGGGCGGTAAAATTGCAGTAGCAGAGGCAGCGCGTAATATCGTATGTTCTGGCGGAGAGCCACTTGCAATTACAGATTGCTTAAACTTCGGTAACCCAGAAAAACCAGAAATCTTCTGGCAGATTGAGAAATCAGTAGACGGTATGAGTGAAGCTTGTCGCACATTACAAACACCAGTTATCGGCGGAAACGTATCGATGTATAACGAGCGTAGTGGTGAAGCTGTATATCCAACACCAACTGTTGGGATGGTCGGACTTGTGCATGACTTAAAACATGTAACAACACAAGAGTTTAAGCAAGCTGGTGATTTAGTGTATGTAATTGGTGAGACGAAAGCTGAGTTTGGCGGAAGTGAATTACAGAAAATGATTCACGGCAAAATTTTCGGTCAATCACCAAGTATCGATTTAGATGTAGAATTAAAACGCCAAAAACAAGTATTAGAAGCAATTCAAGCTGGTCTTGTTCAATCTGCACATGATGTTGCTGAAGGTGGTTTAGCAGTTGCGATTTCAGAAAGTGCAATTGGTGCTAAAGGCTTAGGTGCTACTGTGAAATTAGATGGAGAAGCAACAGCAGCATTATTCGCTGAATCACAGTCTCGCTTCGTGATAACTGTAAAACGTGAAAATAAAGAGGCGTTTGAGAAAGCAGTAGAAGCAATCCAAGTTGGAGAAGTAACAAGTACAAATGAAGTAACAATTCATAATGAAGAAAATGAAGTATTACTTACAGCAAATGTAGATGAAATGAGAAAGGCTTGGAAAGGGGCAATCCCATGCTTGCTGAAATAAAGGGGTTAAACGAAGAATGTGGCGTTTTCGGAATTTGGGGGCATGAAAATGCAGCACAAGTTTCATACTACGGATTGCACAGTTTACAGCACCGTGGGCAAGAAGGCGCAGGCATTGTCGTAAATAATGGGGAAAAAATCGTCGGTCACAAGGGGTTAGGTTTAATATCAGAAGTGTTTTCAAGAGGTGAGCTAGAAGGATTAAATGGAAAATCAGCAATCGGACATGTACGATATGCAACAGCTGGTGGAAGTGAAGTTGCTAACGTTCAACCATTGTTGTTCCGTTTTTCCGATCATAGTATGGCGTTAGCTCATAACGGAAATTTAATTAACGCAAAAATGCTTCGTCGTGAATTAGAAGCAGAGGGCAGTATTTTTCAAACTAGTTCAGATACAGAAGTACTTTTACATCTTATTAAACGTAGCACGAAAGATTCTTTAATTGAAAGTGTAAAAGAGGCTTTAAATAAAGTGAAAGGTGCGTTTGCGTATCTTTTACTAACTGGAAATGAAATGATCGTTGCATTAGATCCGAATGGGTTCCGTCCGCTTTCAATTGGAAAGATGGGGGATGCTTACGTTGTAGCGTCAGAAACATGTGCTTTTGATGTAGTAGGTGCAACATACATTCGTGATGTAGAACCGGGTGAATTACTTATCATTAATGATGAAGGAATTCACGTAGATCGTTTCACAAACGATGTAGAACATGCAATTTGTAGTATGGAATATATTTACTTTGCACGACCAGATTCTAATATTGCAGGCGTTAATGTTCATGCAGCACGTAAGAATATGGGGAAACGTTTAGCGGCAGAAGCTCCTATTGAAGCAGATGTTGTTACTGGTGTACCAGACTCTAGTATTTCAGCTGCGATTGGCTATGCGGAGGCGACAGGTATTCCATATGAGTTAGGATTAATTAAAAATCGTTACGTTGGACGTACGTTTATTCAACCTTCTCAAGAACTGCGCGAGCAAGGGGTTAAGATGAAGCTTTCCGCAGTAAGAGGTGTAGTTGAAGGGAAACGAGTTGTTATGATTGATGACTCTATCGTAAGAGGAACGACAAGTAAACGAATTGTTCGTATGCTTCGTGAGGCTGGAGCGACAGAAGTTCACGTAAGAATTGCTTCACCACCTCTGAAATATCCATGTTTCTATGGCATTGATATTCAAACGAGAAAAGAATTAATTGCAGCAAATCATACAGTAGAAGAAATCCGTGAAATGATCGGAGCAGATTCTTTAACATTTTTAAGTGAAGATGGATTAGTAGATGCAATTGGACGTCCATATGAAGGGAAATATGGCGGCCTATGCATGGCTTACTTTAATGGGGACTATCCAACAGCTCTTTATGATTATGAGCAAGAGCTTTTAGAAAGCATGAAATAAGAAAAGTGAGAAAAGCTTCTACTTCTTTTGATGTAGGAGCTAGATCCTTTCTTAAAATAGCCCGCCCTGGATGGGGAGAAATTAAAAGACGAGGTGTAAATAACGATGGCGAATGCATATAAGCAAGCAGGAGTAGATATTGAAGCTGGATATGAAGCGGTATCTCGCATGAAAAAACACGTACAAACAACTATGAGAAAAGAAGTACTAGGCGGTTTAGGCGGTTTTGGAGGTATGTTTGATCTATCAAAATTTGCATTAGAAGAACCTGTATTAGTATCTGGAACAGATGGCGTGGGAACGAAATTGATGCTCGCTTTTATGGCAGATAAACATGACACAATTGGTATTGATGCAGTAGCAATGTGTGTAAATGATATTGTTGTCCAAGGAGCAGAGCCGCTTTTCTTCCTTGATTATATTGCTTGTGGTAAAGCTGAACCTAGTAAAATTGAAAACATCGTCAAAGGTATATCAGAGGGCTGTCGCCAAGCTGGTTGTGCATTAATCGGTGGAGAAACAGCTGAAATGCCAGGAATGTATTCTACGGAAGAATATGATTTAGCTGGTTTTACAGTTGGGATTGTTGATAAAAAGAAAATTGTAACAGGTGAAAAGATTGAAGCTGGTCACGTGCTAATTGGCTTAGCATCTAGCGGTATTCATAGCAATGGTTACTCTTTAGTACGAAAAGTGTTATTAGAAGATGGGGAACTATCTTTAGAGCGTATTTATGGCCGCTTAGAACTACCTCTTGGTGAAGAATTATTAAAACCAACGAAAATTTATGTCAAACCTATTTTAGAACTATTGAAGAAACATGAAGTATACGGTATGGCGCATATTACAGGTGGTGGATTTATTGAAAATATTCCACGCATGTTGCCAGAAGGAATCGGTGCTGAGATTGAACTAGGATCTTGGGAAATTCAGCCGATCTTTAGTTTGCTTCAAGAAGTTGGAAAACTGGAAGAGAAAGAAATGTTCAATATTTTTAACATGGGTATTGGTATGGTAGTAGCAGTGAAGGAAGAAGATGCAAAAGATGTTGTTCGTCTTCTTGAAGAGCAAGGAGAAATGGCTCGTATTATTGGACGTACTATACAAGGAGCTGGCGTTACTTTTAATGGGGGCACAGCACTATGAGTAGATTAGCAGTTTTTGCTTCTGGAAGTGGATCTAACTTTCAATCTCTCGTTAATGCGGTAGAAGAAAAAAGATTGGATGCAGAAATTAGTTTATTAGTATGTGATAAACCAGAAGCACGAGCTGTTGGACGGGCAAATTATCATCATATTCCGTGTTTTGCTTTTTCAGCGAAAGCATATGAGTCAAAAGAAGCGTTTGAAAAAGAGATATTAAAGAAGCTAGAAGAATATGAAATTGATTATGTTATTTTAGCTGGATATATGCGTTTAATCGGGCCGACGTTACTAGAAGCATACGGCGGGAAGATTATTAATATTCATCCATCATTACTACCGAGCTTTCCGGGTAAAGATGCTGTCGGTCAAGCGTTAGAAGCAGGTGTGAAAGTAACTGGAGTAACAATTCATTATGTAGATGCAGGTATGGATACAGGGCCAATTATTGCACAAGAAGCAGTGGTTGTTTCTGAAGGGGATACGAGAGAAAGCTTACAAAAGAAAATTCAACAAGTTGAACATAAATTATACGTAAATACAGTGAATCAAATTGTTCAGTCTGTGAAAGAATCAACTGTTAACTAACATACAACCAGGGGTGAAGGATAAATGAAAAAGCGTGCATTAGTAAGTGTTTCAGATAAAACAGGAGTAGTAGAATTTGTTAAAGGGTTACTAGAACAAGGGATTGAAGTTATTTCAACAGGTGGTACGAAAAAGTTACTAGAAGAAAATGGCTTACAAGTAATCGGCATTTCTGAAGTAACTGGTTTCCCTGAAATTATGGATGGCCGTGTGAAAACATTACATCCAAATATTCATGGTGGTCTATTAGCAGTTCGTGATAATGAAACACATGTAACACAAATGAATGAGTTAGGTATAGAGCCAATTGACTTTGTTGTTGTTAACTTATACCCATTTAAAGAAACAATCGCTAAGCCTGATGTAACATTTGCTGATGCAATTGAAAATATTGATATCGGTGGCCCAACAATGATTCGCTCTGCTGCGAAAAATCATAAATTCGTATCGGTAATTGTAGATCCAGTAGATTATGATATTGTGTTAGCAGAACTGAAAGAGAACGGTGAAGTAGCAGAGGAAACAAAACGTAAACTAGCAGCGAAAGTATTCCGTCATACAGCAGCGTATGATGCGTTAATTTCTAACTACTTAACAGAGCAAATGGGTGAAGAAAGTCCAGAAACATTAACTGTGACATTTGAGAAAAAGCAAGACTTACGCTATGGCGAGAACCCACATCAAAAAGCAACTTTCTATAAAGCGCCATTCGCAGCAACGTCTTCTGTTGCATACGCAGAACAATTACACGGTAAGGAATTATCGTATAACAATATTAATGATGCAGACGCAGCGCTTAGCATCGTAAAAGAATTTACAGAACCAGCAGTAGTAGCAGTAAAGCATATGAATCCATGTGGTGTTGGAGTAGGAACTAATATTCACGAAGCATATACTCGTGCTTATGAAGCAGATCCAGTATCAATCTTCGGCGGTATTATTGCAGCAAATCGTGAAATTGATAAAGCTACAGCAGAAAAGTTACATGAAATTTTCTTAGAAATTGTTATCGCACCTTCGTTCTCGCAAGAAGCTTTAGAAGTGTTGCAAAGTAAGAAGAACTTACGTTTATTAACTATAAATATTGAAAAAGCGACAAGTGCAAGCAAAAAACTAACTTCTGTACAAGGTGGACTTCTCGTTCAAGAGGAAGATACGTTATCATTAGATGAAAGTACAATTTCAATTCCAACGAAACGTGAACCTTCAGAGCAAGAATGGAAAGATTTAAAACTAGCTTGGAAAGTTGTAAAACATGTGAAATCAAACGCAATTGTTTTAGCGAAAGATGACATGACAATTGGTGTCGGTGCGGGACAGATGAACCGTGTAGGTTCTGCAAAAATCGCAATTACACAAGCTGGTGAAAAAGCACAAGGTAGCGCGCTTGCATCTGATGCTTTCTTCCCAATGCCAGATACATTAGAAGAAGCAGCAAAAGCAGGAATTACAGCAATCATTCAACCGGGCGGATCAATCCGTGATGAAGATTCTATTAAAGTGGCAGATACTTATGGGATTGCTATGGTGTTCACTGGCGTACGTCATTTCAAACACTAATAGAGGATGTTTAAAAAGTCTGGTCGAGATAACCTTTTATTGATATGAAAAAGCAAACTAGGAGCATAGCTTCTAGTTTGTACTTATTTAATTATTGGGGGATGAAATATGAATGTTTTAGTAATTGGCCGCGGTGGGCGTGAGCATGCTTTAGCTTGGAAGTTTGCACAATCTGAAAAAGTAGAAAAGGTATATGTAGCACCAGGTAATGAAGGTATGAGAGATGTTGCAACACCAGTTGATATTGATGAAAATGATTTTGATGCATTAGTTTTATTTGCAAAAGAGAATAATGTTGAGTTAACTTTCGTTGGACCAGAAATTCCGCTTATGAATGGAATTGTTGATCGTTTTAAAGAAGAGGGACTTCGCGTATTTGGTCCGAATAAAGCGGCTGCTGTTATTGAAGGTAGTAAAGCTTTTACAAAAGAGCTTATGAAAAAGTATGATATTCCAACTGCGGCGTACGAAACTTTTACAGATTATGAAGAAGCAGTACAGTACATTCAAAAAGTTGGTGCACCAATCGTTATTAAAGCTGACGGCCTAGCTGCTGGTAAAGGTGTAACGGTAGCGATGACGCTTGAAGAGGCATTACAAGCTGTGAAAGAAATGCTGCAAGATGTGAAATTCGGCGCGGCAAGTAAGAAGGTTGTTATTGAAGAGTTTTTAGATGGACAAGAATTTTCATTAATGGCATTCGTGAATGGAACAACTGTACATCCAATGGTAATCGCCCAAGATCATAAAAGAGCTTTTGATGGTGATAAAGGTCCAAATACGGGTGGAATGGGTGCATATTCTCCAGTACCACAAATTCCAGAATCAGCAGTTCAAGAAGCGATTCAAACCGTATTGCATCCAACTGCTAAGGCGATGATTGAAGAAAACCGTTCGTTTACAGGTATTTTATACGCAGGTCTTATTTTAACAAATGATGGTCCGAAGGTAATTGAATTTAATGCACGCTTCGGTGATCCTGAAACAGAAGTTGTATTACCTCGATTAGAAAACGATTTAGTTGATGTATGTAACGCTGTATTAGATGAAAGTGAACTAACGTTACAATGGTCAGAAGAAGCGGTAATCGGTGTTGTACTTGCTTCTAAAGGATATCCAGAAGCATATAAAAAAGGTGATATTATTAGCGGACTAGATGCACTGCAAGATGTGATTGTTTTCCATGCAGGTACAGCAATGAAACATGGGGACTTTGTAACGAACGGTGGCCGTGTATTATTTGTTGCTTGTAAGGCAAATAGTTTACAAGAAGCAAAAGATAAAGTATATAAAGAAATCGGTAAAATTGAGAGTGATGGTCTATTTTATCGAAGTGATATAGGATATCGTGCAATTGGGCATGAGATGATGAAAAGTTAATATGTAAAAATCCCGCTGAGGAATCAGCGGGATTTTTTATGCATCTTTATCTTTTTTTAATTTCCCTTTTTGCTTTGCCATTTCTCGAAGTAAATACTCGATGTGTGCATTGACGCTACGAAATTCATCATTTGCCCATTTTTCGATGACTGCGTGTAATTCAGGATCAATACGTAATGGAAAGCTTTTCTTTTTAGCCATAATTACTTATAGCCCTTAGTATAGGCTTCCTGTATTAATAACTGGCTGCGCACCTTTATCTGAAACGATGGCAACTAATAAGTTGTTTACCATATTTGCTTTACGCTCGTCATCGAGTTCTAGTACGCCTTCTTCATCTAACATATGGATGGAATCTTTCGCCATCTTCACAGCACCTTCAACAATTTCTTTTCTAGCAGCTAATACTGCTTTTGCTTGCTGGCGTTGTAGCATTGCATGGGCAATTTCTGTTGCGTAAGCTAAGTGCGTTAAACGAGTTTCTAATACTTCTACACCAGCAATTTCAAGACGCGCCTCTAACTCACGTTTTAATTCTTCAGAGATTTCTTCAGTATTTCCGCGTAACGTAACGCAGGTTTCATCTTGGAAATTGTCATAAGGATATTTTGTTGCAACATGGCGGATTGCCGTTTCGCTTTGAATTTCTACAAATCGATCATAATGTTCAACACCAAACATTGCTTTTGCAGAATCAACAACTTTATATACGATAACAGCTGCAATTTCAATTGGATTTCCATCAACGTCATTTACTTTTAATTTTTTACTGTTAAAGTTTTCAACACGTAAAGATACAGTTTGACGGAATGCGAACGGAATCGTTAAAAATAAACCGTTTTGACGAATTGTGCCTAAATAATTACCGAAGAACGTAATAACCTTCGCTTGATTCGGTTGAACAATACCGATACCTGTAGCGAGAACTGCGGCTAATATAATAGTTAGTGCCGCTCCTATGAAAATTTCTTGTGCAAGGAAAAATACACCGATAGCAGCTAAAATCAAAATTCCAATAATACCGAGAAAACCATTTACATAAAATACTTGTTTTTCTTTCATATGATCGCCTCCTGATATAAAAATGATATCACTTTTATATCATTTTAAGCAAGAGGTATGCATCTAATTTTCTGAATTTTATTGGTTGATATCTTTTATATACATTTTAAGGTTCAAAAAGAGAATATACGTTCTGTTTTATGGTAAAATAAAGAAGACTTAACCGCCCACTGCAGCAGCTAAGTCCCTTTGAGAGCATCTTGCATCGTGACAAATGATTCAAAGCGGTTTTGCCAGGATTATATCTTCAATCGCTGACTCAATCTCTTTGTCAGAAGCGTCATAACTTCCTTTTGACTCTGGCTTGTCATGAGTGGAAGTTTGATTCACTTCTTCTTTAGCATGTCCTTTTTCACCAAAATTCATGCTAGGCATTTTAAATGCCCCCATATTCATGTATTTTCCGAATTTCCACATTTCAACAACAGGACAGAAACGAACAATTCCTTCTGCAACTTTCATTGCACCAATCCATAGAAAAATGTTAGACCAAGTGCACCACGGCTTGCGTACAAGTTTAGTTGCACTACATCCGAAGAGGACGAGCCCAAGTGTAATTCGAATTAGAGCGTTTATTGTCCCGATATTTTGCTTCATTAGAAAAACACTCCTTTTTATGAAAGTTGAAATAGATAATACTATTTCTCTTATTAGTATCCCGTTTGATTTTTGGGATATGTAATCCAACATTTGACGTGGAAAAAGATGTTGGATTGTGCGTGTGTGTAAGTAACTTTTTTTGTTATAATGAAAGAATGCATAAAAGGAACTTCAAAATTAAATCCTCTAGTTTAAAAAATATGGAAGAGGTAATTCCAAACTTAATTCTCCGTTTTAAACAAATATTTAAGATGAAGTTAAAACAATAATGATGAAAATAAACTGTTATTTTGAACAGAAATATATATAACTAGAGAAAAGGAAGGGTGTTTTCATGTACGATATTTCCGGATGGAAACATGTATTTAAGCTTGATCCAAATAAGGAGTTAAGCGATGAACATTTAGAAATGATTTGTGAGTCTGGAACTGATGCGGTTATTGTAGGCGGAAGTGATGGAGTTACAATTGATAACGTATTACACATGCTAGTTAGCATTCGTAGATATGCAGTTCCTTGTGTATTAGAGGTTTCTGATGTAGAAGCAATTACACCAGGATTTGATTTTTATTACATCCCAAGTGTTTTAAATAGCCGAAAAGTAGAATGGGTAACAGGTGTTCATCATGAGGCATTGAAAGAATTTGGGGATATTATGGACTGGGACGAAATTTTTATGGAAGGGTATTGTGTTTTAAATCCAGAAGCGAAAGTAGCCCAGCTTACAGAAGCGAAATGTGATTTAACAGAAGATGACGTTATTGCATATGCTCGTTTAGCAGACAAGCTATTACGTTTACCGATATTTTATTTAGAATATAGCGGTACGTATGGAGATGTTGAACTTGTTAAAAATGTAAAAGCAGAATTGAAACAAGCTAAGTTATATTATGGCGGTGGTATTTCTAATGCAGAACAGGCGAAAGAAATGGCACAATATGCTGATACAGTAGTTGTTGGAAATATTATTTATGATGATATAAAATCGGCGTTAAAAACAGTTAAAGCAGTAAAAGGAGAGTAGGTGCAGGCGTATATGAGTATGACAGATAAGTTATTAAACGGTTTAAATCCACAGCAACAAAAAGCAGTACAAACAACGAATGGACCACTTCTATTAATGGCAGGTGCAGGTAGTGGTAAGACACGTGTGTTAACACATCGTATTGCGTATTTACTTGGTGAAAAAGGTGTAGCACCATGGAATGTACTAGCTATTACCTTCACAAATAAAGCAGCTCGTGAAATGCGTGAGCGTATTGATACACTTGTGGGACCAGAAGCAGAAGATATTTGGATTTCGACGTTCCACTCTATGTGTGTACGTATTTTACGACGCGATATCGATCGTATTGGTATTAATCGTAACTTTACAATCTTAGATTCAGGTGATCAGCTAACTGTAGTCAAAAAAATTATGAAAGAGCGCAATGTTGATCCGAAGAAATTTGAGCCGCGCTCTATTTTAGCGAGTATTAGTAATGCGAAAAATGAACTGTTATCTGCGGATAAATATGCAAAAAAAATTACAATGGCTGATCCATATGAAAAATTAACGAGCGATGTATACACAGAGTATCAAAAACGTCTTTTGAAAAATAATTCATTAGACTTTGATGATTTAATTATGACGACGATTCAGCTATTTGAACGTGTTCCAGAAGTATTAGAGTTTTATCAGCGTAAGTTCCAATATATTCATGTTGATGAGTATCAAGATACGAACAAAGCGCAATATCTTCTTGTTAAACATTTGGCAGCGCGTTTTAAAAATCTTTGTGTTGTGGGTGACTCTGACCAGTCTATTTATCGCTGGCGTGGTGCAGATATTTCTAACATTTTGTCATTCGAAAAAGACTATGAGAATGCACAAGTAATTCTGTTAGAACAAAACTATCGTTCGTCACAAAATATTTTAAATGCAGCGAATGCTGTTATTGAAAAAAATACGAATCGTAAGCCGAAGAAATTATGGACAGACAATCAAGTTGGAAGTAAAATCTCGTATTATCGTGCTGCAACTGAAAAGGACGAAGCGTATTTTGTTGCAAAAAAAATTCGTGACGATATTCAAATGGGGAAACGAAAATATACTGATTTTGCAGTGCTATATCGTACGAATGCTCAGTCTCGTATGGTCGAGGAGATTTTCCTTAAATCTAACATTCCGTATAAAATTGTCGGGGGTACGAAGTTCTACGATCGTAAAGAGATTAAAGATATTTTGGCGTACTTACGTTTAATCGGTAATCCAGATGATGAAATTAGTTTTGCACGTATTATAAATGTGCCAAAGCGTGGCATTGGTGCGACTTCTATCGATAAAATTATTAATTACGGTGTGCAAAATGGAATTTCATTAACTGCTGTATTTGATGAGATTGAGCATGTTGGAGTAAGTGCAAAAATTACAAAGGCAGTAAAAGAATTCGCGAATTTATTAAATAACTGGGTAAATATGCAAGAGTATTTATCTGTTACAGAATTAGTAGAAGAAGTTATTGAAAAAACAGGCTATCGCGATATGTTGAAAAATGAACGTTCTTTAGAAGCGGAAGGTCGTTTAGAAAACTTAGACGAGTTCTTATCTGTTACGCAAACATTTGAATCTCAAAGCGAAGATAAGAGCCTTGTTGCATTCTTAACAGATTTAGCACTTGTTGCTGATATTGATCGTGTAGATGAAGACCCAACTGCTGGTGAAGAAGTTATTTTAATGACGATGCACTCGGCGAAAGGATTAGAGTTCCCGGTTGTCTTTATTGTTGGCTTAGAGGAAGGGATATTCCCTCATACTCGTTCTCTTATGGAAGAGGATGAAATGCAAGAAGAACGTCGTCTTGCTTATGTAGGTATTACTCGTGCAGAAGAAGAGCTATATTTATCTAACGCGCAAATGCGTACATTATTTGGTAGAACAAGTATGAACGCTGCGTCTCGATTTATTACAGAAATCCCGACAGAACTAGTGGAATCATTAAATGAAACAGCGCCGAAGCGTGAAACATCGTTTGGTACAAAAGGCAGAACGGCAAGTAGCGGCAAAACGACAATCACAACAGCAACACGCTCTCGTTCAGCTTTCGCGCGCCCTGCAGCTAAGACGACAGGCGGCGAACAAATTGGCTGGGCAGTAGGAGATAAAGCTTCCCACCAAAAATGGGGAGTCGGTACAGTTGTAAGTGTAAAAGGTGAAGGTGATGCAAAAGAATTAGATATTGCGTTCCCAAGCCCAATTGGTGTTAAACGTTTGTTAGCAAAATTTGCGCCTGTGACGAAACAATAGGAAAGGAATGAGGATATGTCAAAAGAGATAGTAAAAAAACGTATAGAAGAATTACGTGACTTGTTAAATACATTTAACTATCAATATCACGTATTAGACAATCCTTCTGTTTCTGATGCGGAATATGACCGTAATATGCAGGAGCTTATAAAATTAGAAGCAGAGAACCCAGAGTTTATGAGTGAAGATTCTCCCTCCGTTCGCGTTGGGGGGACTGTTCTTGATATATTTGAAAAAGTAACACATAAGTCACCAATGTTAAGTTTAGGAAATGCATTTAACGAAGGAGATTTACGTGATTTCGACAGAAGAGTACGTCAAGGAATTGATGGTGCGAATGTAAGATATATATGTGAATTAAAAATTGACGGGCTTGCCGTTTCGCTTCATTATGAAAAAGGACGCTTCATTCAAGGGGCGACACGTGGTGATGGTGTAACGGGTGAAGATATTACTCAAAATTTAAAAACGATTAAAGCTATCCCACTTCGTTTAAATGAAGAAGTAACGTTAGAAGCAAGAGGCGAAGCTTATATGCCGAAGCGTTCATTCGTTAAACTAAATGAAGAAAAAGAGCAAAATGGAGAAGATGTATTTGCGAATCCGCGTAATGCAGCAGCAGGTTCAATACGTCAACTTGATCCGAAAATTGCAGCGAAGCGTAACTTATCTATGTTTGTGTATGGTCTTGCGAATGTAGAAGAAAAAACAATTTCATCACATAGTGAATCGCTGGATTTCTTAGGTGAACTTGGATTTAAGACAAATCCAAATCGCCGTACATGTGAAACAATTGAAGAAGTTATAGCTTATGTAGAAGAATGGCAAGAAAAACGTCCGCATCTTGATTATGAGATTGATGGAATCGTTATAAAAGTAGATGATGTTGCTCTTCAAGAAAGTCTAGGAACTACAGCGAAGAGTCCAAGGTGGGCGATTGCTTATAAATTTCCGGCTGAAGAAGTTGTAACGAGATTAACAGGCATTGAATTAAGTGTTGGCCGAACAGGGGTTGTAACACCGACTGCAGAACTAGAGCCAGTGAGAGTTGCTGGTACGATTGTTCGTCGTGCTTCTTTACATAACGAAGATTTAATTCGTGAAAAAGACATTCGAATTGGTGACTACGTTGTTGTGAAGAAGGCTGGAGATATTATTCCTGAAGTTGTGAACGTTATTTTTGATAAGCGTACTGGTGAGGAAGAAGAATACCGCATGCCAACTCATTGTCCAGCATGTGAGAGTGAACTTGTTCGTTTAGAAGAAGAAGTAGCACTTCGATGTATAAATCCGACTTGTCCGGCTCAAATTCGAGAAGGGTTAATCCATTTCGTTTCAAGAAATGCAATGAATATTGATGGACTTGGAGAACGTGTCATTACACAACTCTTTGATGCAGATTACATTCGTACATTTGCTGATTTATATGCATTGACGAAAGAGCAATTATTACAGTTGGAACGTTTTGGTGAAAAATCAGCAACAAACTTAATACAAGCAATTGAAAATTCTAAAGAAAACTCGTTAGAGCGATTATTATTTGGTCTTGGAATTCGCCACGTTGGAGCGAAAGCAGCACGTACATTTGCAGAGCACTTTGAAACGATGGATGAGCTTGTAAAAGCAACGGAAGAAGAACTAAAAGCAATTAATGAAATTGGCGAAAAAATGGCTCAATCTGTTGTGACATATTTTGATAATGAAGATGTATTAGAGTTATTACAGCAGTTTAAAGAGTATGGCGTGAATATGACATACAAAGGTATAAAAATTGCAGATTTACAAAATGTTGAATCTTACTTCGCAGGAAAAACGGTTGTTTTAACAGGTAAGCTAGAAGTTATGGGACGAAGTGAAGCGAAGAAGAAGATTGAGGCATTAGGTGGAAAAGTAACAGGAAGTGTTAGTAAGAGTACGGATTTAGTTGTTGCAGGTGAAGCAGCTGGTTCGAAATTAGCACAAGCGGAGAAACATAATGTTGAGGTTTGGAATGAAGAGAGGTTCTTACAAGAGCTAAATAAGTAAGAGGTGCAAACTTACCATGAAAAAAATAGCATTAGCGGTATTAAGCCTTGGCCTACTTGTAAGTGGGTGTAGTGCAGGTGCCGACAAAGATGAAAAAGTGGCTGGGAAATCGGGGAAAGCAAAAGAACAATCAGTTGTTCCAAAATACGCTATTTCGGATGAATATTATAAGACGACTATTCCATTTGATGGTGGAAAGGCACGTGGTTTAGTGGTGCAAGGGTTAAATAGTCGCCTTGATATAGATGAATTTGAAACAGGATTAATGCGAATTGCAAAAGAATCATTTAGTACGAAAGATAATTTTTTAAAAGGCGGAAAAGCTCTAGATACTCAAACTATACAGATGCTTGTTAAAAGAAAACGTACAGATGCTGAACAAAAGGAACTAGAGGAAAAATTAAAAAAAGATGCAGTTAAATTTCCAAATATAGGATTAAATCCTGCATTAGGAACAGGATCCGAATCACTAGAAGTGAAAAATAAAAAAAATCCAATATATATTTCAAATATTTTAGAGCATGATTATTATGTGAAAAAAGGCGATAACGGCGAGGAACGTGTTGGTATGGTAGTTGGATTAGCGATGAATTCTGTTCAATATTTTAACGAAGAGCATGGTTACCCACGTGAAGCTGCAATCCCAGATGAAAAGATGTTAGCTGAAGGGAAAAAAATGGCGCAAGAAATTTTGAAAGTCATACATCAAAAAGAACCTGAAACAAAAAATATTCCGATAACATTTGCGATTTATCGCCAAGCTCCAAAGTCTTCGCTCGTGCCAGGTAATTTTGTTTCTTATGCAAATGTCGAAAAAGGTAGTGAAACGGTTGAAGATTGGAAACAAATTAATGAAAAATATTATTTGTTCCCATCAGAGCAAGCGAAAACAGATAATAAACGTGAAGATCTTGCAAGAGTATCCAACTTTAAGGCAAAACTAAGCGATTATTTCCAAGGCGACTATACAGCTGTTATTGGTACTGGTATGTATAGAGATGATGAATTAAGAGAAATGAAGCTTGATATTCCTGTCCAGTTTAATGGAAAAGCGGAAATAGTTGGTTTTACACAATATGTGGCAGGGCTTGTTATGGAATACTTCCCGAATTATATGAAAGTACAAGTAACGATTAAATCTGTAGAACGCCCAGAAGCTATTATTATACGTGAAGCAAAACAAGATGAACCACTTGTGAAAATTTTAGATTAAATATGAAGGCTGTTCCTCTATGGAACAGCTTTTTTTCTTATGTAATTTTGTTATAATTTAAAATGTTGTAAAAAATAGGAGTGAGGGGTAAAGCTCATGGAAGAATTAAGTTTTCAAGTCATTATTTTATTAATTGCATTCGGTTTTTTAGCAGCTTTTATTGATTCCGTTGTTGGAGGAGGAGGGTTAATTTCGCTTCCTGCACTTATGTTTGTTGGCCTATCGCCAGCTTCGGCAATTGCAACGAATAAATTAGCGGCAACAATGGGGACGTTTACGAGTGCGATGTATTTCATTCGATCAGGAAAAGTTGATTTTAAAATTGTAGGAAAGTTAATCCCGTTAACTATTGTTGGAGCTGTTGCAGGTGCTTTAGTAGTAAAATTTATTCCATCGGATATTTTACGCCCATTAGTACTTGTAATGTTGGTATTTATTGCTATTTATATTATTGCAAAAAAGAATTGGGGAAGTGTGTCTACCTATAAGAAGATGACGCAAAGAAAAACATTAATATTTTTCTTTGCTATTTTAATGATAGGATTTTATGATGGGTTTTTTGGACCAGGGACAGGGTCGTTTTTAATTTTTGCATTTTTATTAATTGGCTTGGATTTTATTCAAGCGGCAGCATCTGGAAAACTTTTGAACTTTGTTAGTAATATTGTATCTTTAATTACTTTTTTATTCTTAGACATAATTCATTTTGAATACGGTATTATCATGGGATTATCAATGATCTTAGGTGCTTATTTTGGATCGAAGTTTGCGGTTCAAAAAGGTGTTGGATATGTAAGGACTTTATTTTTATTAGTTACTATATTATTTATCGGGAAAAATGTTTTGGAATATACTCATATTTTGTAGATTCATACGCATGATGTATGATGTTCCAGGTACTGTAACAGTAAACTCAGGTAATTTACAAT